>NZ_ADXM01000020.1:0-89533 GCF_000179255.1 Synechococcus sp. CB0205 | reverse complement strand
GTTCGTTCCTGGCAGGCGTTACCGGTGCTAGTACCGTGCCCTCTGAGTTGAAGCTTGACAAGGCTTTGGTGGCGGTGCAGTCTCGTTCTGGTGCGTCGACTGATGCCCAGACTCGCACTGCCGAGCTCAGTGCAGAATCGCTAAGCCTGCTCGATCCCGAGGTGTATCGCTACTCCACGGTCACAGCGGGTTCTGTGAGCTTGTCCGGCTCAGAGTGGAGTCGTTTCAGTGCCAAGCCCAATTGGCGCACGTCAGACCTTGGCTATACCCATTACTACTACCTGCATGATGCTTCAGATCGATTTTCACTCTCTGAAAATGAGCGCGCGATTTGGTCCTCTGTCTTTCGTCTGTTTGACGAAGCTTCCGAGCGCTTTCTGCCACTCAGGTTTTTGCCGGTTGCCTCAGCGCAAGATGCCACGCTCGTAATCTACAATGCACCAGACAGATCTGATAATACATTGGGTGCTACTAGTAGGCCCATTAGCGGTGACGGTGTTGTCTCTGGGTTCTGGCAAACCATTTCCACCTATCGAGATGAGATTACAGGGTTCGCGGCCGGTGATAGCACGCAGTACGCCAGGCTATTCCGTTTTGTCGCTCTACACGAGCTCGCCCACTCCTTAGGCTTAGATCACCCTTTTGACAACACTCTCTGGCCTGGTGTTCGTGAGACAGACAACCCCTCGACGACCGGCCCCTTGCCCAGCGAGACTGTGATGACCTATAACTTTAATCTTCAAACCATCAGTCATCAGTTCTCCCCTGCTGATCGGGAAGCCCTTCAGTCCATCTGGGGAACCCCTAGTGTCCCCAACATGGGGTTCACCCAGACTTTTGAAGCTGTCGCGAGGCAATCGATCCAAGACTTAAGCTTTAATGTCTCCACAGCTGCTCTTCCGTTCGTCATTTAACGGATCCAATAGCCTCGTCCAAGAGCGCTTGCTCGACGAGGCGGTCAATGACCTGGTCCACGGTATGTTCTGCTCGCCAACCAAGTCTCCTTGCCATTGGTTCTGGATTGCCAACGCTGCATCGGATGTCTGAGGGCCTGCAAAAGCTCTTGTCTTGAACCACATAGTCTCTCCATTTCAGCGATAGTGCCTTGAATACCCGGTCAACGAAATATTCGAGTGTGACCATCCGCCCTGTGCAGACCACTTGATCAACCAGTTGATCGGCTCTCGTAATCAACTGAATCGCCTCGATGTAATCTTCAGCCCAACCCCAGTCACGTGCAATAGATAGGTCCCCCAGATGTAATCTCGTCGATTTCCACTTTGAACAACGCATTGCGCCGTCTACGATCTTTCGTGTCACGAATGTCGCCGGTCTATAAGGTGATTCGTGATTAAACAGGATTCCTGTGACGCACCTCAACTTATAGGCGTCACGGTAGACCCGAACAATATTCAAGCTAGCGTCCTTGGCCACTGCATACGGACTGACTGGATCCCGCATGCTTGTGAGATCGGCTGGCCCTTGTGTATCCCCGAAGATCTCGCTACTGCCCGCGAAGAACATTTGTCCTCGAAATTCCGCGAAGCGGGCAACCTCAAGTAGGTTGACAGTACCTGTGACAATGCTCTCGCACGTCTTAGCAGGTTGCTGAAACGACAGCCCAACTGACGACTGAGCCGCGAGGTTGTAGATCTCGATTGGGTCGTGCCGTTGCAGCAACTCGAGGACGGCACGAAAGTCGCAGATGTCTGCAGCTTCAAGTTCTACTTCGCCCGCAATCCCTAATGCCCGGTGCGTGCTCAGGTTCGGACTGCTCGAGCGTGAGACACCTACCACGTGAAACCCTTGCTCCAGAAGAGCACGGCTCAGAAGCGAGCCATCTTGCCCCGTACAGCCGAAGACAACTGCAGTGGACGACGGCAAGAGCTTGATACTTGTTCAACCAATTTTATTCCATGCCCGTACCCCTGCTGGGCACTTTTCAGGCTGACACACGGATGCCGGTGCTTCACCTTTGCTCGTTCCGTCCATTCGGCGCCCCGGGACCTGCGCGGGATGGAGCCCAGCCCTCTTGGGGACAGCGTTCTCAGGCTTGTACCCATCCTCATTCTCCTCCTGCAGCTCGCCTAGACAGCAAGTCATGTTCTCTGTCTGCAATTGCCCACATGCCCTGTCTTGACTTGTCCCTGAGCCGGTTTGCCGTATATTTGCTGGGTATCTGTGCTGAGTAGCCGTTTTTCGGCGTAACTCACTGCAGAGGTGCCAGGCCCACACAGGGTTTCTCGGCAGCCGCAGCGATGCTGCGGAGATCCCCTAACTCACCAAACTGACAGCACTTACGCATGGCAACCGCTACGCAGCTTCAGCAGCTCTACGTCGCTTATTTCGGTCGCCCCGCAGACCCAGCTGGTCTTGATTACTGGGTCAGCTCAGGCATCTCGACAGAGGCCTTCGCCGCTCAGATGTTCGCTCAACCCGAGTTCCAGAGTGTGAACGCGGGTCTTTCGGTCGAAGCCCAAGTCAATCAGATCTACCTGAATCTGTTCGGCCGCGCTGCCGATTCCGCGGGTCTCCTCTATTGGACCAAGGAGATCAATGATGGTCGCCTCCAGTTGGCTTCGATCGCCAACGACCTCATTTATGCAGTCAACCAAGGCGCCGGTTCTGCGGCTGACACTGCAGCCCTCGCCAACAAGACAAGCACCGCCATTACCTTCACGGCTGACCTCGCTGCTGACGCCAGCGCTTTGCTGGCCTATCAGCCTCAGTCTACTAACCCCTGGGTGAGCGGAACGAACTTCGCGACTGCGGTGTCGTTCATGAACACCGCTACTGCGACAAACGCACCCACCAGCGTCGAAATTGCAGCTTCCGTCGCCGCGATTGTTGCCAACGGAGCTCCTGGCGAGACCATCACTCTCACTACCGAGCGGTTTAGCTACCTCGGTGGTTCCGGCAATGACACTTTTGTTGCCGGTCTGAATCAGGCTGGTCAGCAAACCCTTACCGCTCCTGATTCTATTGATGGCGCAGGTGGCACCAATACGCTGATCGCCACGATTGCAGCTAGCGTCACTCCGGCTTCGATCCGCAATATTCAGTCGATTAACGCCACATTCCAGGGCAATAACACACTGGATCTCACTAATGCAACTGGCGTTCAGAGCATCCTTAACAACGGCAGCACTGGTAACGCAACCCTCTCCGGGCTGAGCACCAGCACTGCAATCACAAGCCAGAGCACTGGCGCCAACCTGACGCTGAACTTCGCTGGTGCGACAGGTCCCACTGACTCCGCCTCCTTGACCCTTTCGGGTGTGACTGGTGGCATTGTTTCGATCCCCAACATCGAGACCTTGTCGCTGACCTCCAGTGGGTCAACCAACAATGCCCTGCTTGCGCTGAACGGTGCCCAGCTGACGACCCTGAATGTGGGTGGTACTGCAGGTCTGAGCATTACTAACGCTCTGGCGACCGTGACCACGGTGGCTCAGCCGGTGGGCGGCAGCCTCAGCGGTGCTCTAGACCTGACCTTCGCGCAGGGCGACGTCACCGTGACCGGTGGCTCTGGCGCTGACACCTTCACGGTGAACGCTGCAGGTGCTTCCAGTCTGACTGGTGGTCTCGGCAATGACACCTTCGCCTTTGCTGGTGGTGCCTTCGGTGGCAATGCAACCGTGAGCGGTGGCGACGGAACCAGCGACACCCTCCGCGTGACTGCTGCCGACGCTGCAACTGCCAACAACAACATCAGCGGAATCGAGATTCTGCAGGTTTCGACAGCTCTGGGTGCAGCGCTTGATACAACTGCCATCACCAGCGGCATCACCAACGTCACCCTGATGGCGGGCACCGCTGGCGTGAGCGCGATCACCGCTCCCGCAGGCACGCTGAGCGTGAACCTGGGCACCTCCAACACAGTCGGCCTGCTTGGCGGTAATTTCACGGCGAATGACACCGGTGTGGCCACCACCGATGTGCTGAACCTGACCAACAGCAATGCTGGGTCCAACGCGTTTGCTGGTTTTGATATCACCAGCGCTGGCTATGAGACCGTCAACCTGAACACCGGTAGCGGCAGCACCGCTCAGGTGGCTGGTGCCATCACCGTGACCCCCGATGGCACGGGCACCGGTGTGCTGAACATCAGCGGCTCCAATGGCATCACCACCGGTGCCATTGACGCCACCACCATCAACGCTTCCGCCCTGACCGGCACTGCTGCTCTGGTGATGGGCGCTGGCACCGCGAATGCCACCGGCATCACGGGTTCTGCTGGCGATGACACTCTGATTGCCTCTGGCGCTGGTACTTCGATTACCGCTGGCGCTGGCAACGACATCCTGACCGGCGCCGCTGGTAACGATGTGCTGCTGGCTGGTGACGGCAATGACCAAGTGACAACCGGCGCTGGCAACGACAGCGTGGACGGTGGTGCAGGCGATGACCGCATCGTGCTCGCTGGCAACCTGACTGCCAATGACACCATCAGTGGCGGCACTGGCACCAACACCGTTGTGATCACCGCAGCCGTTGGCACCGCTGCCATCGGCGCTCAACTGAGCAACATCCAAACCCTGGAGACATCTGCCGCTGCGCAGGATATGTCGGTGTTTGGCAACACCACCATCACCACGATCGCTGAATCGGGTGCTGCCCTGGCTGTGACCAACGCTAGCGCCAACCTCAACACATTCAACGTGTTGGATGCGGCTCCGAATGTGATCAACTCCAGCTTCCTCCGCGCGACCGACACCACCGACAACGCGCTGACTATCAACGCTGGCGGCACTATCGGAGCAGGGTCGACCTTTGCAGTCACTGATGAAGAAACGGTCACCATTAATGCCAACAACTTCGCAGTTGACCTTGATCTCAACGCGGCTGATCTGGAGACGCTGAACATCACTGGTAGCGGAACCAATAACACAGCAATATCTCTACTCGCTCTTAACGCAGCAAATCTCTCTAGTGTAACTTTTACTGGCATCAATTCGACTCGTGCTGTAACTGTCGACGCCTCGTCATCCGTAGTTGCGCTAACTCTTACTGGTGATAACTTTGCCGGTACATATTCAACTGGCTCCGGCGCAGACACAGTGACCGGTGGGAGCTTGGCGGACACCATCACTACCAATAATGGCGCCGATTATGTTAATTCGGGTGAAGGCAACGATGATGTGAGTACAGATGGTGGTGCTGATGTCGTCAACCTTGGTATAGGCGCCGACACAATTAATGCTGGTAGCGGTGCTGACACAGTCAATGTCGGCTCCGACCAAAACATTGACCGGGTTATTCAGGCAGCAAGCGACAGCGTTGCTGCAACCTTGACCAGCTTTGCCGGCGCCCTTGTCCAGCAAGGTGACGTAATGACATTCGGAGCTGGCGTAGATATTGTCAGCAACTTTGTCGCCGGAGCTGGTGGCGATCAGGTTCAAGCAGTAGCTGGTGGAGCTCCAGCAAGCTTGCTCGGTCAGAATGCAACCAATTTGGCTGCAACAGATGCCGTTTTCTACGCTTCTGGTTCTTTCAATTCAACAACTGGTTCATTCACGATATCTGCGAATGGAACCGGCAGTGACACATTGATTGTCCAGACGACTGGAAATGGTGCTTCCAATAGCTTGGCTACAAACGCTTCTTCCCTCGTTTTGGTTGGAGTTGAGTCTCAAGATCTTGTCGGCACAAACTTTATTCCATTCGTAACGAATAACCTAACAGTAGCCGAGGCGGCTCAGCTTCCGACTGGCGTTCCTTATAACCTTGTGGATACTTCCGCTGCGATCGCTGGGGCCACTGATGCAATTCGGAATAATGCGACTGATATTACGTCAAATACAGCTGCCACAATTGCTCAAGCTACCGTTATTTCAGGTGCTACAAATAGCGGACTGACCGCCATTGATTCAGTCAATGATTCGTCTGCTGCTATCTCTGCATCGAACAACGCAGTCTTGAACGATGTTGCAGGTCTTGTGACCGCTACTACAGCAGCAACAGTTGCCGAAGCCACCAATATCGCTGGCTTCGTTAAACCCGTTACTTACAACGTTGCTGATGCGATCGGTAACGTCGGCGCGGGTGGCGCTTACCTCAACGAAGCTGTCAACATCAGCTTCACAGGCACTGGCACCGTGGCCCAGGCCACTGTTGCAGAGGCAGCTACCAACTCTGGTACTACCGCTGTTGCTGCTGTGACTGATTCGGCTGCCAACATCGCTGCATCCAGTAATCCTGTCTTGAACACTGTTACTGGTGCTGTCACTGCTAACACTGATGCAACGGTCGCTCAAGCCACCAACATCTCCGCCTTCGTTAAGCCTGTTCTGTATAACGTTACTGATCTGATCGGTAACGTCGGAGCGGGTGGCGCTTACCTCAACGAAGCTGTCAACATCAGCTTCACAGGCGCTGGCACCGTGGCCCAGGCCACTGTTGCAGAGGCAGCTACCAACACTGGTACTACCGCTGTTGATGCTGTGAGTGATACGGCTGCCAACATCGCTGCATCCAGTGATGCTGTCATGAACACTGTTACTGGTGTTGTCATTGCTAACACTGCAGCAACGGTCGCTCAAGCCACCAATATCGCTGGCTTCGCTAAACCCGTTACTTACAACGTTCTTGATTCGATCGGTAACGTCGGCGCGGGTGGCGCTTACCTCAACGAAGCTGTCAACATCAGCTTCACAGGCGCTGGCACCGTGGCCCAGGCCACTGTTGCAGTGGCAGCTACCAACACTGGTACTACCGCTGTTGCTGCTGTGACTGATACGGCTGCCAACATCGCTGCATCCAGTAATGTTGTCTTGAACACTGTTACTGGTGCTGTCACTGCTAACACTGCTGCAACTGTTGCTGAGTCACAAAATATTGCCAACTTCGTTAAGGCTGTCGCCTACGATGTTACCGACTTGATAGGAAATATCGGAGCCGGAGGAAACTATCTCAACGAAGCTGTCAACATCAGCTTCTCAGGCGCTGGCACCGTGGCCCAGGCCACTGTTGCAGAGGCAGCTACCAACACTGGTACTACCGCTGTTGCTGCTGTGACTGATTCGGCTGCCAACATCGCTGCAACCATTAATGATGTCTTGAACACTGTTACTGGTGCTGTCACTGCTAACACTGCTGCAACGGTCGCTCAAGCCACCACTATCGCTGGCTTCGCTAAACCCGTTGCTTACAACGTTCTTGATTCGATCGGTAACGTCGGCCTGGGTGGTGCTTACCTCAACGACGCTTTCAACATCACCTTCTCAGGCACTGGCACCGTGGCCCAGGCCACTATTGCAGAGGCCGCTACCAACAGTGGTACTACCGCTGTTGCTGCTGTGAGTGATTCGGCTGTCAACCTCGCTGCATCCAATGATGCTGTCCTGAACACCGTTACGGGTGCTGTGAATGCCAACACCGCAGCTACGGTTGCTGAAGCCACCATTATCGCTGGCTTCGCTAAACCCGTTACTTACAACGTTTTTGATGCGATCGGTAACATCGGCGTGGGTGGTGCTTACCTCAATGACGCTGTCGTCATTCAGTTCTCAGGCACTGGCACCGTGGCCCAGGCCACTATTGCAGAGGCCGCTACCAACAGTGGTATTACCATTGTTCAAGCTGTGACTGATTCGGCTGCCAACATCGCTGGATCCAGTGATGCTGTCTTGAACAACGTTCAGGCTGCTGTTACTGCTAACACTGATGCAACGGTCGCTGAAGCCAGCAACATTGCTGCGTTCACAAGGGCAGTCGTGTACAACCTCGACGACTATTTCACTACTGTTCAATCTGCACTAGGAAATGCAGCTGGTCAGCTTGCCATTGCAGAAGCACAAAGAGTTACTGCACGGGGCTCCGCTGCTGCCGATAATATCAATATGGGTGCTTTTACTAGACCACTCTCTATCCTTGGTCTGGGAGGCAACGATAGTATTGTTGGTGGTACAGCTGCTGACACTATTGAAGGTGGTCTTGGAGCTGATGTTATGACTGGTGGTGGTGGCGCAAACCAGTTCGGTATGTTCGACACCTTCGGTTTTGCGGGAACCAGTGTTGTCGCAAGCGGTGAAACCTTCACTGCCATCGGCGGTGGTGGTATTGCTGCTGCTGACACTGTGACCTTCGCGACTGGTTTTGCGGGTGCGGTTGACCGTATTACTTCATTCACAAGTGGTACGGAAAAGCTCGACGTTGTCAATGCCAACACTGCACCAACTACTCTGCTCGGCGTCGATGACACTGCTTTCCTGACCAACGGCACAACCTATGTGGCCTACGGCCAATATGTTGAGGCGACTGGCGTGTTCACTATCGCTGCTGGGTTCAACGCTGGCACTGATGATGATGCCCTCTTGGTGACAGGTAATGGCGCCCTGACTGCAGCCAACACCACTGGCTATCAAGTTCTCCAAGGCTTGAACCAAGCTCTGGTTGCTGCAGACTTCGTCTGATTCTTAGCTCCAATCCTGAAGCCCCTCTTCGGAGGGGCTTTTTTATTGCCGCCCTTCGGGGCGGCTTTTTCATGTCATGCCGTTCCCCGCATTCAACCGCTCCAGTTCCTTCCTCCCAAATAACGTCAACACCTCACCATCGTGCCGATCGCTGCATAGCAAGCCTCGTTTTCGCAAATCTGCCAATGTATTGCGTATGGTCTCATCCTTGAATCGCCCATCATTACTGGGGTGGTGAATCAGCTTGGCAGGTGTCAGCTTCTCTCCTGCTCGCTGATATTCGTTGGTCATCCATAAGATGTAGTGCCTGCATTGTTTGATTCCATTCGCCATGGTGCGAGTGCGATAGGGACTCGTTTCATTTGGATTGGCGACTACTTCAAACACCATGGACGCTGATGTGAGCTGTGGTTCAAGCTCATACGTGGTCGCATCAGACAGTCCTTGCAGCATGCATTTCAGTCCAGTATCAAGCCTGTACCAATATCCTTGTCTCCTTTGGTTCTCAAAGGACCTAGTCATCTCATCCAGCATGGCTGCTCCTTGACACCAGCAACAATCTTCTGCACCACTAATTGCTGCCAATCCGCTTCGCTCAGGGAATCAAGTGATAGCTTGATGTTCGATGAAAACCCAAATCGAACGCGAGAGCGATCAACCTCCCATGAGGACACAAAGATATATCCCACCATGGAATCCTTGCGAATCTCTGGAGAACCTAACGGAAACATCCCGAGATACCCTCCGCTGGCACACCTTTCCCTCTTTTGGGGATATTGGGATACTCACACCCATGGCTAAGCTCAATTGGTGCATTACTGCGAGCAACAATCTGCGCCCCCTTCCAGTACATCATCTGTCATCCAGCACTAAGCGAGGCGCCGCCTCAAAGCGGCGATGAGCGTTTTTGACAACAATGACTTCTGGAAACCTTCTTCTTTCAGCACTGCCGTAGTCATCCAGTAAAAGCGAGGTGCCGCCGTAAGCGGCAAACGAGCGCTCTGGACAACAAGACTTTCTGGAACTCTCTATTAAGTGCTGGCAAATGCCCTTCCAGCACAAAGACGCCACTCTCAAAGGCGGCGTCGTTTCTGTGCACTGGAAAATGCAAAGGAGAAGTAGTACCTTGTGAGCTGAACTAGTGATCACTAGTCTTCACAATGTGGTTTTGACTAATAAACGCTCACTTTGAGGGGAGTGTTCCTTCTGGAAGGACAGCCAGACAATGGAGGGGAATGGTTATTTCTCACTGCCAGTCGCAGTGTCAAATTGTTTGAGTGCTGACATAGGAGCCGCTTTGAGGCCGCTCCTAAAGCTGGAAAAAATTGATCTGGTATGAACTGAATGAAGATTCGCCATATGTCTCAACAGACCTTGGGGGCTTGGTTCGCCATTCCAGCACTATGAAGTTGGCTATGTCAGTTGAAAGTAGCTCGCGACTTGAGAGGGGAATAAGCGCGTCAAAACCAGCAAAGCAGTCCGCTATCGCCCTGCGAGGCACGGGTGAGACAACTGCCGCAAGGGCTTACTTTAAAGCAAGCCCTTACCATTGTTATCAATGAGGAGAGGTGACCGGTTACGGACAGCCTACGGTTAGTTCAAGACTGCCGATACGCTTCAATCGCTGTTGGATGCTGATGCCACCAACGTTGTATCGATGCATGGTCCAAGCGCCAGTGTGACGGCGTTGGATGCCGGCAACAGTGTGTCATGGGCTAAATGGGCATAAGGTTCGGTCATCTTGGCGCTGCTATGGCCAAGATTCTTCTGCACCTCATAAAGGCTTCTTCCACTGCTAATCCAGAACGATGCGAAAGAATGCCTGAGATCATGGAGGCGCAGCTCTGGCATTCCTGCCCGCCTACGTGCTGTGTCCCAGGAATTGTTGATGCACTTGTAGGGTGCGCAAGATTTTGGATTCGGGAAGATCGAGGGGCATTGATCTCCCACTTCAAAGCGGCGTAGCCGCAGCAGCAACAACGCGCCGTCGCTCAATTGCACATAACGAGATTTGCCGCTCTTGCTGATGGCAATCCTCCAGATGCGGCGCTCCCAATCAATGCAACTCCACCTGGCATCGATCTCTTCCCGTTTGCGCGCCCCTGTGAGCAGCAGCATTGCCTCAATGGAGCTGAGCACTGGGTTGTTGCTCTGCCGCACCGCCTCGAATAGGCGGACGGCTTCCTCCTGGCTTAGGAACCGCTGGCATTGATTATTCAGCCTGTGAAGTGCAATATCTTTTGTGGGATTCACTCTCACACAACTGTCCCTCATCGGATGGCTTGGTTGAACATGTAGCGCAGGAGGGTGATCACACGATTCACTGATCCTGCTCCTGCGCTGATGACAATCTTCTCTGATTATCTGCTTTACATCAACCATGGGCGGCCTTTGGCCGCCATTATATCTGACCCCATTACGTTCAGGTATTGTGACATCAAATGTCTTCTTGAAAACGATCACCTTCTGATGACTGTTATTCGCGCAGTGATACAGCACTCGCCACTCTCAATACGGCATTGATGTTCTCTCTTTGTACGGCAGACTCTTTATGTCGTTCTCGGGTTCGGTTCCCCACCCTAGGCTCCGTCGCCTTTTCCCCTTAAGGTTGCGCCGTTTTCCACCAGAGCCATGCCCACCATCTCGATCGACGGCGCCGAGTACAACACCGATCATCTGTCTGAAACGGCCAAAGCCCAGGTGGTCAGTCTTCAGTTCGTGCAGCAGGAGCTCGCTCGCCTCGAAGCCCAAACCGCTGTCTATCGCACAGCAGAAGCTGGCTACGCCAAAGCCCTGAAGGCCGAGCTGTCGCTCTGATCGATCCAACTAGCCAAACTACCCGCTGACTACCAACGCAAACCCTGGCGCAGCCAGGGTTTTTTCAAGCTTTCTGACTACGCAACAACCTGTTTAGCGGCCGATCAACTCTCTGGCGGCTCTTTGGAGCGCCTCGTCCGACCAGGTCTCCTTCGTGGCGAAGACCCAGAGATCAAACGCCTGAGGCCTGGTCAGGCTGGCCACCTGTTGGAACCCTGCCGCTTGAAGCGTGCCCGCCAGCACCTTCTCCGTGAATCCGCAACGATGAGCCATATACAGATTTCCCGCTGCCATCGAGGCCCGATGGCCATAGAGGATATCGAGTGGGGCAATTGGGCCTGCCGGGCTTGTATAAGCAGCCTCGGTCAGCCTGTCATCTGCGATTAATCGACAGACCGACCGAAGGTCTGGACAGGTAATCAGTGCGAACCCTCCTGTCCGCAATACACGTAGAAATTCCGACAGCGCCTGAGGCACTTCGTGTGGGTAGAGATGCTCAATATTGTGCGAAGAAAAAACTGCGTCGACGGATTCACTTTCTATGCTTGACATATCAGTCATCGTCCCCAGCACATCCGGGCTGACTGCTGCGTCGATATCCATTCGAATTTCTCGCCACTCATGTTGCGCGAATGGAGTTTGATCGGCTCGTTTATGTCCACACCCGACATGAAGAAAGGTGCCTTGACTCAGGAGTTTGTAGCCCATCGCAGCGGCTTGCAATCCCTGACTTTACCGTTCTTCCCACGGTCCCAAGACTTTTCAGTCGCTCCCCCCACACTCAGTGCATACTCACCCGCGGGATCGTTCAGCGATTGTATGTAAGCCCCGGCCCTTCCCAGAGCCGTCTGCAGCGCCTGGTCGGCGTACACCGTGCTTGCAATCACGCCGGACTCGCGCCGAGCGATGGTCACCCTGGAGATACCAGAGGTCATGGCGAGCTCATTTTGCGTCCAGCCCACAGCAACCCGAGCTGCTTGTAGAGCTGAGACCACCGCCGGTAGTGCTGTTGGCTCTTCCGCTGTGTCGCCTGCCATCTATGTCAACCCTCTTCAGATGGTCTAACGCATCATGGCCATCACTGCCTTGACTCAAAGCATCGTGACTGCCAGCAGTAGCGATAGGCGTAAAACGGTTTTTCGTGACCAGCGCTGCGCTCGTCTGAGTTTGGAGATCTGACAGACCGGAGGTAAATCTTGGTATTGCATCTACTGGTCTGTTTTGTATCTGTTCTGCCTTAAACCACCTTCCAGCAGCCTGTTTCTCAACATCTCAATGCAGTGTGTCCGGCGGGGATACCCGCACAAATTCGGCAGAGCACAGATCCGCTGGAGCTTCTGGGAAGCCCACATCTATAACTGGTCTCCTCAGGTTTCGATAGAGCCGGTCTTCCAGCCAATAGCGCATCTCTAACATTGCTGATCGAGGTAGGCACCACCACAAGGGTTGGTGGGTGTCCATCAGGTTCTGATACTTCATCGCTATCCGATTTCGTACACCTTTCGTGAGATTCTGTTCGTGTCTTCGGTAAGCCATCAGAGGTTGACTGAGGCGGACATACCTCACGACTTTTTGATCGAACAGTCGTTGCCAAAGATCTTGATCTTCATGGCACACCGGTCTGAAATCTAGTGCTTTCAGAAGCGAGCGCTCCACCACAGCGCTCGACATCGGCAATGGATTCACGGCACGTAGGAGCGTGCTGTCGATTCGCAGGGGTGGTGTTCGGAAGGACCGGATGACCCCGCTCTCTGCCTGGAACCTGACGTAGGCCGTGACACACAGATTCGCTTGCTGTTGATCCAGTGCCTTGAGTTGTTTTTCCAGTTTCTGTGGATGCCAGAGATCATCCGCATCTAGGAAGGCCACCCATCGTCCCTTGGCCTTTCTTAGGCCCACGTTGCGCGGCAGCCAGGGCCCAGCTTCGTGCTCTGCGCTGCGTCCACTCTCGAGCACCACAAAGCGCCCGTCACGCTCGGCTATGGCTTCGGCAATCTGCCGGCTTTGATCGATGGAGTCGTCATCGACCAGTAGGGCTTCCCACTGTCTCAGTGTTTGCCCAAGAACCGATCCGCAGCAGTGTTCCAGCCAGTCCTCTGCATTGCGAAAGGGAATAACCACACTTACCAGCGGCTGTTGCGGCTGGATGCTGTCTGTCATCCTGACCTTCTGCTCAGGGCCACAACGGTGTTTTCCGCTCGGCTCGATTCCGCCAGCGCCGTTGTTGCTCCAGCCGGCAGACTGCCCATCCCTCTCGATCAGAAAGTAACGCCAGAACCCGCTCCGCCATCCGTTCTGCGCTGCAACCCCGCCAATCCAATTCGGAAATCCCCAGCCACAGCGGCCACTCTCCTAGCACTGGTACACAACACCCCAGTGCCAAGGCCTCTGCTTGCGCAAAGCCAAACGATTCGTAGTCGGATGGAAGTAGCAGGAGCTTGCTGTGCTGCAGCCCTTTCCTGACCTCTTGATCCGTTGCGCTGATCACCATCTTAAGGTTGCTCGGTACTGTGTGCCCACTCCTTGGCGCATAAGGAACGTATGCCAGGCTGTTGAGCTGCGTGCGTTCAACAACCTCAACGAAGACAGGCCAGCCCTTCTGCTGTGTTGGTCGCCCTAAAAATACTAGGTCGAATGGCCGATGCGTTGGTTCCGGTTGGGTGCAGGCCTGTGCTTGTTGTGTGCGTCCGAAGCCGAGGCTGATCACCCTGCATCGCCCTGAATCCAGGTGGTCGTGCTCTGATTGAGATAAAACGAGCACCGACACGCCCGCTCGTTGAGCCCACCGCAGCGCGCTTCGAGCCAATCGTGCCTTGCCCGGGTGCCTGACGTGGCCCGGTGGATGGAAACAAGGCACCCACTGCGGCGCGCTCTTGGGTTTGGTCAGCCGATGCCGTAGGAGTTGCAGGTAAGCCCAGGGGCTGCTGCACCCAACCACAACCAACTGCTGCCCCAACCTGGGCCACCACCCTTGCGCCAGTCTTGGTTGTTGTCCACGCTCTTGGAGCTCGGCCATGAGCAGCTGCAGCAACGTGGCGAGACCTCCCGCATCCGGGCAACCTCGCTGGTTCACCAGCACACTCACGGCTTTGTGTTCGGCCCGGCAGCTCAGCACCTGATCACACGTTTTTGCTGCTGACGGCGGTGATTGCAGCGGCGTCACTTCTCCCGTAGTGATCCTCGAAGCGCACGATGTCGTCTTCTCCGAGGTAGGGACCGCTCTGCACTTCAATCATCTCCACAGGGATCTTGCCGCGATTGGAGAGGCGGTGCTTGCAGCCCAGGGGGATGTAGGTGCTTTGGTTTTCACCCACCAATTGCTCGATTCCATCTTTTTCCACCACGGCGGTGCCCTGCACCACAATCCAGTGCTCCGCTCGGTGGTGGTGCATCTGCAGTGAGAGCGAAGCCCCCGGGTTTACGCTGATGCGCTTGACCTGCCAGCGATCGCCCTCGGTGATGCCGTCGTAGGCACCCCAGGGCCGGTAGATCTTGCGGTGGGCCTTGCTCTCCGGCGCGCCGCTTTGCTCCAGCAGGCCGACGATGCTTTTGACGTTCTGGGCCTGATCCCGTTTGGCGACCAGCACCACGTCATTGGTTTCCACCACCACCAGGTCTTCCACGCCTAGGCCCACCACCAGGCGGTGCTCACTGCGCAGGTAGCAGTTGCGGCTGTTCTCGCTGATGACCCGCCCCCGCAGGACATTGCCCTGCTCGTCTTGATCAGCCGTTTCCCAGAGGGCGCTCCAGCTGCCGACATCGCTCCAGCCCGCCTGCAACGGCAGAACGGCACCGCGGTCGGTCTTCTCCATCACCGCCACGTCGATGGCGACGTTGGGACACTGGCCAAAGGCCTCCTTCTCGAGGCGCTGGAAGTTCAGGTCTGAGCCGCCCTGGGCCAAGGCACTGCGGCAGGCCTGGACCACCTCGGGGGCCAGCCGCTCCAGTTCCGCCAGGATCATGCTGGCCTTGAACAGGAACATCCCGCTGTTCCAGGTGAAGCGTCCGGTCCCCAGGAACCCTTCGGCGGTGGCGCGGTCGGGCTTCTCGACAAACCGGGCGATCGGCACGGGGGTGCCCGTGTCCCCAAGGGGTTGGGCGGCCTCGATGTAGCCGTAGCCGGTCTCGGGGGCCGTGGGCACGATCCCGAAGGTCACCAGTTGGCCCGCCTCCGCGGCCGCAACACCGGCTTGCACCGTCTGGCGGAAGGCGGCTCCTTCTCGAATCACGTGGTCGGCAGCGAGCACCAGCAGCAGCGGGTCATCGCCTGCAGCCATGGCCTGCAGGGCGGCTATCGCCACGGCTGGGGCGGTGTTGCGGCCCGCGGGCTCCAGCAGGATCGCCGAGGGATCTACGCCGATCTGGCGCATCTGCTCGGCGACGATGAAGCGGTGGTCCTCGTTGCAGATCAGCAGCGGCGGCTGGAGGTTGGCGATGCCCTCGAGTCGCTGCTGGGTTTGCTGCAGCAGGGTCTCTTCCCCTTGGCCCGCAAGGGCCCAGTACTGCTTGGGGTAACTGGCCCGCGATAGGGGCCACAGGCGGGTTCCAGTACCGCCACACAAAATCACTGGAACCAGGGCCGCCATGAAGTGCACTCCTCTTCCACACCATTTCAAACCAAGCCCGCCCGCTTTGCCCGCTGGCATGGTGCTGGTTCAGCTTTGTCCGTCCCTTGGGCTGGGGTCGGCCAACTCCAGTAATCCAGGCGGGGGTGTGATCCCAATCCACCCCTCTTCGAGTTCCACCCGGGGAACAATCGATTCGACAAAGGGGATCCAGAGGGGCTGTTTTTTGCCGCTGAGTTGGACCTCCAGCAGGTCGTTGCCGGCATGGAGCAGGTCTTGGACCTGGCCGATGGGTGTGCCCGTCTCCAGCAGCCGCACCTCCAGTCCCATCAGATCCAGCAGGTGAAATTCGCCTTTGGACAGTTTTGGGCGCTGATCGCTTGGCACCAAGAGCTCCTGGCCCACGCAGGCCTCAGCGCTGCTGCGGTCGTCAATGCCCTCGATGCGGATCACAAACAGCTCTTTGCCTGGGAGCCGGCGCCCTGAGAGCAGTTGGATTTCCCGGGGTTCTGGCGCGGGCCCCCGCTTCTGGGCCGGTGCGCGCAGCCAGCGGGGGCCGGCTTGGGTGAAACGTTCGGGGAAATCGCTGAGGGGATTGACCCGCAGTTCTCCGCGCAGTCCTTGGGCGGCAACGATCTTTCCGACCACCAGCAGCTCGGGTTGTTGCTCCATCAGCCCAAGGGCCACACCTCAGCCTCGATAATGAATGGGCGACTGGGCCTTTCTATGGCTGATTCCCTGCCGATCCTGCCCGGCTCCACAGTGGTGGTGCGCGATGGGCGCTCCATCTACAACGGCTACCAAGGCTTCGTGCAGCGCATCAGCGGCAGCAACGCAGCCGTCCTGTTTGAAGGTGGCAACTGGGACAAGCTCGTCACCATGCCCCTCAAGATCCTTGAGCAGGCCTGAGCTTCTCTAGGGACACCCGGGCGGCCTCCTGTTCGGCCTGCCGGCGCGAGCGTCCCCAGCCCTCACCGAGGGTCGTCTTCCCCAGGCTCACCTGACAGTGAAACCGCCGGGGATCGGCGTGGACTTGGCTGACCTCTTCGCAGCGGTAATCCGGCAGGCCTCGTTTTTGGCCCTGGCTCCATTCCTGCAGGGCTGATTTCCAGTTGTGCAGGTGGGGATCGGCTTCAAAGGCCCTGGCTGTGGCTTGCCAATGGGGGGTGAGCCAGAGCAGTACGGGCGTGAGGTCCCCCCAAAGGCGATAGAGCGCGCCGATGCAGGCCTCACAGGCTTCGGCCCTGAGGGTCTCTCGGGCGCTGGTGTCTCCTGCGGCCGTTGGGCCGATCCGCAAAACAGCGTCGATGCCCACTGCTCGGCCCAGTTCCCCCAGCCAGCGGTCGCTGACCAGTTGGGCCCGCAGTGCTGAGCTTTGTCCGACGCTCAAGTTGGGATAGTGCTGTTCAAGGAATTCCGAGGCCGCCAGGCGCAGGACGGCGTCGCCGAGAAATTCCAGTTTTTCGTGGTTGACGCTGAGCCCTGCGGAGGTGTGGGTGAGGGCCTCATCCAGCCGCTTCAGGTCCATCTCCGCTGGGGTTGTCAGGCCCAGGGCTTGAAGGAACTGCAGCAGTTGGGCGTGGCGTTCAGCGTTCATTGGGGTGAAAGCAGGACGTAAGCCGGGTTCTGTTCTCCGCTTTCGCGGGGGCGATCATCTGTCTGGGACCACCGTTACCGATGGCCTCAAGCGGCGCAAGAAAAGCGGAACGGGTGTCATGGCCAACCGTTGTTCCTAGGCCTTGCTCCCAGCCGGGGTTTACCGAGCCAGCACCTCTCGATGCTGCTGGTGCGCTCTTACCGCACCTTTGCACCCTTGCCTGATCCCCGAAGGGCCATCGGCGGTGTGTTTCTGTGGCACTCTCCTCACGGTCACCCGCACTGGGCGTTACCCAGCAAGCCTGGCCATTGGGGAGCCCGGACTTTCCTCAACCGGTCCGTTCCGCCAGCCCGAGGGCTGGGGCGTGTCCCGGTCGCGATCACCTCGCCTGCTTTCAAACCCCATAATGGCGACCTGGGGGGCTGTAGCTCAGCCGGATAGAGCGACGGTTTCCTAAACCGTAGGTCGTGGGTTCGAGTCCCGCCAGCCCCGTCCTCGATTGGCGCAGGGGTATTGACCGCTACCGGTAGTGGCGTGCTGAACGTTGCCACTGCCGCTAGCGTGGTGCCAATCGCCACACGGCCATGGCACAGCTGCATGATCTCAGGCTGCGGCTACTGGTGCAACAGGAGAGTGAGCGCATCGTCGACAGCCTTCCGGACGGCCTCGACCTCTCTGTGATCCAGGCCCGCTGCCTCTGCTGGTTAGCCCTCCTGGCCGAGGCCCATGAGGACAGCGCCAATGAGGCGGTCAGCGATGGGGACACCGATCAGGCCATGGCCTGGTTTGCCGACTCCATGCGCCTGCGTGACGTCATTCAGGTGGTGAGCTCGATCGAGATCCCCATCCCTGGAGCCACTGAGGACGCCAGTGATTCCGGGGACTCCCTGGCCGCTTAAGACGCCAAATTCAGATTCCCTTTATTTCTGAGTCGTCCTGGTGTCATGATTGGACTTGACCAATGAAGGGACTGCGGTGCCGGAAGAGCCCTGCCAATGCCCTGACTGTCAGCGCTTTTATCGGGAGCATGACCGACTGATTCGGGAGAACCCGACGCTGCGTCAGCAACAGGAGTTGAGCTGGGCTGCCCTGCAGTCATTCCGGACCCTGGCTGGTCGGGTCCTCGAGGATCTACAGAAATCCACCCCTGAGCCGGGTGTTGACGCGGCTCCTGCCCCCGCCGCTGCCGGAGGCCCCCAGGAGGCCTCGGCGCAGGATGCTCTCCAGCAGGCCGTCAGCGACCTTGAGAACATCAACGCCCACCTGTTCTCGATCGAGGCCCTGATGGAGCGCATCTTTGATGTGCGCGTTCCTGAGCCCGTCGAGCAGAAGTTCCGCGAGATCGCCGGTGAGTTGGCACCTGATCCGTTGAACGCCGATCGCCTCCGCCTCAACCGTTTGCTGCATCAAACCCCCGATCTTCCGGATCGCTGATCAGCCGAGCAATCATCCCCTCCTCATCCGCGGGGATTTGCAACCACTGAGGCTTCCCGAGCCAGGCCATCTCCGTCTGGAGCTGCCGAGCTAGAGCGGTGTCATTGGCGCCGATCCCTCCGGATAGGGCGATCTGATCGACGCCCCCCAGGCTGGCCGCCATGGCGGCAATGCCCGCTTTCAGCCTGTGCAGAAAGACCGCGAGCGCCAGTTGGGCGCCGCTGTGCCCCCGCTCAGCCGCCCCGCGCAGCTCCTGCCAGTCGCCGCTCAGGCCGGAGAGACCGGCGAGTCCGCTCTGGTGGTTGAGTTGCTCCTCCAGTTCGGCGGCAGCCATCCCGTCCTTCAGCAGCGCCAACAGCAGGCCAGGGTCGATGGATCCGCTGCGGGTGGCCATCACCAGCCCTTCCATCGGGGTGAAGCCCATGGTCGTGTCTAGGCAGCGGCCATCAGCGATGGCGGCCAGGGAACAGCCGGCCCCCAGGTGAACGCTGATCAGCCGCGCCCCCGCGACCTGCCTGGCCACGTGTTGGTGGTTGATCCCATGGAAGCCAAAGCGGCGGTAGCCCCGGCTCCGCAGCGCCAAGGGGATGGCATAGCTGTAGGCGGCCTCCGGCAGGGTCGCGTGAAAGGCCGTATCGAAGCAGGCCCATTGCGGCAGTAGGGGTTGCTGCTGCCGGAGCCAGCGCATCGCCTCCAGAGCCGGTGGATTGTGCATCGGTGCCAGCGGGCTGAGGGCCTCGAGTTGAGCCAGCGTTGCGGCGTTGATGGGCGTGGGTTCGCGAAAGACCTCGCCGCCATGGACGACCCGGTGTCCCGCCCGCTCAAGCTGGCCCCACCAGGGGGCCAACGCCGGTTTGAGCCAGGTGTCCAGAGCCGCAGGGAGCTCCAGACCCGAACGGGAGTCGCTCCAGAGACGCTGCTCTCCTGCCGCGTCAAAGACAGCTGCCTTGAGACTGGAGCTGCCCAGATTCAGCACCAGAAGCGCCACGGCGCCGCTTGCTCCTTACTCGTCGAGGTTGCAGGTGATCGTGACGGGGAAGGCCTCGGCCTTCCAGATCCGCTCGGCGTACTCCTTGATCGAGCGATCGGAGGAGAAGAAGCCGGTGCGGGCTGTGTTCAGCAGGGACATCCGGTTCCAGGCGTGGCGATCGGCCCAGGCCTGACTGACCTGCTGTTGCACCCGCAGGTAGTCGTTGAAGTCGGCCAAGACACAGAAGGGATCGCGGCCCGTCAGGTTCTCCAGCAGGGGGCGGAAGAGGTCACCATCGCCGCCGCTGAAGTGGCCCTGCTCCACCAGCTTCAGCACCTGCTGCAGCTCGGGCAGTTTGGCGATGTGCTCCCAGGGGCGATAGCCCTCGCTCTGGAGTTGGGCCACCTCGGTTTCGGTCATGCCGAAGAGGAAGAAGTTCTCGGCTCCCACCTGTTCGCGGATCTCGACGTTGGCGCCATCGAGGGTGCCGATGGTCAGGGCGCCATTCATGGCGAACTTCATGTTGCCGGTGCCGGAGGCCTCCAGACCGGCGGTGGAGATTTGCTCCGAGAGGTCTGAGGCTGGATACACCCGCTCGCCCAGCTTCACGTTGTAGTCGGGGAGGAAGACCACCCGCAGCCGCCCGTCCATGTCGGGGTCTGAGTTGATCGTCTCGGCGATCCCGTTGAGGAAGCGGATGATCAGCTTGGCCATGTAGTAGCCGGGGGCCGCCTTGCCGCCAAAAATCACGGTGCGGGGGGCCATGTCCTGGGCCTGGCCATTCTTGATCCGCAGGTACTGGGCAATCACCTGCAGGGCATTGAGGTGCTGGCGCTTGTACTCGTGTATTCGTTTGACCTGAACGTCAAACATCGAGGAGGGATCCACCAGCAGTCCGCTTTGGCGGTGGATGTAGTTGGCCAGCTGCCGCTTGCTGGCGAGCTTGGTCTGCTCCCAGCGCTCTAGGAAGCCGCTGTCGTGTTGGTACTGCTCGAGCTGTTTGAGCTGATCGAGGTCCGAGACCCAACCTTCACCGATGCTCTCGGCCAGCAGCTTGCGCAGGGGGGGATTGGAGAGGGCGACCCAGCGCCGGGGGGTCACGCCGTTGGTGACATTGGTGAACTTCTCTGGCCAGAGCTCCGCGAACTCGGGGAACAACTTGGTGCGGACCAGTTCGCTGTGGAGGGCGGCCACACCGTTGATGTGGTGGGAGGCCACGGTGGCGAGGTTCGCCATGCGCACCGCTTTTTGACCGTCCTCATCAATGATCGAGAGCTTGCGCAGCAGCACTTCGTTGCCGGGGTAGCGCAGGCGGACGCCCTGCAGGAAGCGGCGATTGATCTCGTAGATCAGCTCTAGATGGCGCGGCAGCAGGGAGCCGAACAGGGGTAGGCCCCATTTCTCCAGCGCTTCCGGCAGCAGGGTGTGGTTCGTGTAGGCGACGGAGCGGCAGGTGATGTCCCAGGCCTGCTCCCAGGTCAGGTGCTTGTCGTCGATCAGCAGACGCATCAACTCGGCCACGGCGATGGCCGGATGGGTGTCGTTCAGCTGCACGGCCCAGTGGTCGGGGAATTCCTCGACCGGGATGCCCCGCTGCTCCAGGCTGCGCAGCATGTCCTGCAGCGAGCAGCTCACGAAGAAGTGCTGTTGCTTCAGGCGGAGGCGACGGCCTTCATCGGTGCCGTCGTTGGGATAAAGCACCTTGGAGAGGGTTTCGCTCCCCACTTTTTCCTCAACGGCGCCGTAGTAGTCGCCGATGTTGAAGGCGTAGAAGTCGAAGCTCTCGCTGGCGTCGGCGCGCCAGAGGCGCAGGCGATCACAGGTGTTCACCCGGTAGCCGAGCACAGGCACGTCATGGGGCACGCCGATGGCGTGCTCATCGGGGATCCAGCGCACGCGATAGTTGCCGCGCTCGTCCCTGTAGCTCTCGGTGCGTCCGCCGAAGCCGACGAAGCAGGCCTGATCGGGGTGGGGGATTTCCCAGGGCCAGCCGCCCTTGAGCCACTTGTCGGTGATCTCGACCTGCCAGCCGTCCCGGATCAGCTGGTCAAAGATCCCGAACTCGTAGCGAATCCCGTATCCCGTGGCGGGGATCTCCAGGCTGGCTAGGGACTCCATGTAGCAAGCCGCCAGGCGACCCAGGCCGCCGTTCCCCAGGCCCGGCTCTTCTTCGACCTCAAGGATCTCTTCGAGGCTGTCGATGCCGAATCGGCGCAGGGCTTCTGTCGCCGCCTCCTGGATGCCGAGCATCAGCAGGTTGTTGCCCAGCTGGGGGCCGATGAGGAATTCCGCCGACAGATAGGCCACCACCCGCGTCGGGGTGGCTCGGATCGCCTCAATGCCCGCCAGATAGCGGGTCATCAAGCGGTCGCGAACCGCGTGGCTGAGGGCGAGATAGAGGTCGTGGCGGCTGGCGGTCGGAGCCAGCTTTCCCAATGTGTAGAAGAGGTGTTCGGCCATGCCGTCGAACACGTCATCGGCTGCCAAGCCGCTGCGGTCGGGATCGGCGTAGCAACCGGGCGTGGGCAGTTGCAGTTGACGCGGCGATTGCTCTTTCATCAGGCCAGCTCGGTTGGGACTGCAGTGCTCCACTGCCAGTGACTGATCTCCGGGGCATCCATCCCGTGCTCGTGCGCGTAGGCGCGATTCGCCAGGATCGATTCCTTCATCTGCTCTTTGATGTGAGCAGCGCGGGACATTAACCCCGGAACTCTGTCGATCACATCAATCACCAGGCTGAACCGGTCGATCTGGTTGTTCATCGCCAGTTCAAGCGGGGTGTTGATGTTGCCTTTTTCCTTGTATCCGCGGACGTGGAAATTGGCATGGTTGCGGCGCCGGTAGGTCAACCGGTGGATCAACCAGGGGTAGCCATGGAAGTTGAACAGCACGGGGCGATTTGTGGTGAAGAGTGTGTCGAAATCCCGATCGCTTAAGCCGTGGGGATGCTCGCTCGGTTGGGTCAGGGCAAAGAGTTTCACCACGTTCAGCACCCGGACCCGCAGCTCAGGGAGCTCCCGGCGCAGGATCGCCACGGCCGCCAGGGTCTCCTGGGTGGGGATGTCACCGGCGCAGGCCATCACCACGTCGGGCTCATCGGGTTCACCGCGGACGTGGTCGTTGCTGGCCCAGCTCCAGAGGCCGATGCCCTTGGCCACATGGGCGCGGGCCTGCTCGAGGGAGAGGTACTGCAGGTGCTTTTGCTTGTCGCTGACGATCAGGTTGCAGACGTCGGGCTCGACGAGGGCCTCCTCGGCCACGGCTAGCAGGCAGTTGGCATCGGCCGGCAGGTAGACCCGCACCACATCGCCGCTCTTGTTGCCGGTCAGATCAATGAAGCCCGGGTCTTGGTGGGTGAACCCGTTGTGGTCCTGCCGCCAGACCGTGGAGGAGATCAGGCAGGTCCAGGGGGCGATTGAGGCGCGCCAGGGCGCGTGGTGGCGGCAGCTCTCCAACCATTTGGCGTGCTGGTTGAACATCGAGGCGATCACGTGGGCGAAGGCCTCGTAGGTGTGGAACAGGCCGTAGCGGCCGGTCAGGAGATAGCCCTCGAGCATCCCCACCAGGGTGTGTTCGCTGAGCATCTCCACCACCCGTCCCTGCCGGGCCAGCTCGCCGCCATCGCTGTCCTCGGGGCGTAGTTCCTCCATCCAGACTTTTTTGCTGCGCTCGTAGATGGCCTGCAGCCGGTTGGAGGCGGTTTCGTCGGGGCCGAACACCCGCAGGTTGTTCGGGTTGTCGGCGATTGCATCCCGCAGTAGCTCCCCGAGGGCTGCGGTGTTGCCATGGCGGCTGACTCCGGGTTCAGCGACCGGCACCGCATAGCGTTCGCGATCCGGCAGGGTCAGTTGCTGGCGCAGTCGCCCGCCGTTGGCATGGGGGTTGGAGCCCATGCGCTGGGCGCCGCTCGGTGAGAGCGCCTGCAGTTCGGGTCGCAGTCGCCCCTGGTCATCGAAGAGTTCTTCGGGGCGATAGCTCTTGAGCCAGGCCTCCAGTTGCTGAAGTTGGGCGGGGTCTTGCTTGGGGTTCGGCAGGGGCACCTGATGGGCGCGCCAGGACCCTTCAATCCGATGGCCGTTGAGCGCCTCGGGCCCCGTCCAGCCCTTGGGGGAGCGCAACACGATCATCGGCCAGATCGGCCGACTGGCATGCGCTGCGCCGCCCTCTGCCTCGGCCTGCTGGCGGATCGCTTGGAGCCGGGAGACCACCTGATCCATCGCCGCGGCCATCGCTTGGTGCATGGCCCGGGGCTCGCTGCCCTCCACAAACAGTGGCTCCCACCCGTAGCCCCGCAGCAGGCTGCTGAGCTCCTCCTCGGGAATCCGGGCCAGCAGCGTTGGGTTGGCGATCTTGTAGCCGTTCAGGTGCAGCACCGGCAGCACCACCCCATCGCTGATCGGGTTGAGGAACTTATTGATATGCCAGCTGGTGGCCAGGGGGCCGGTCTCCGCCTCCCCATCTCCGACACAGGCGATGGCGATCAGGTCCGGGTTGTCGAAGACCGCACCGCAGGCGTGGGAGAGCACATAGCCCAGTTCGCCGCCTTCATGGATCGAACCAGGGGTCTCCGGGGTGCAGTGGCTACCGATGTGCCCGGGAAAAGAGAACTGCTTGAAAAAGCGTTTGAGACCTTCTGTGTCCTGGGACTTGTCGGGATAGATCTCCGAATAGGAGCCATCCAGATAGGTGGGGCCGAGCACCCCCGGGGCCCCATGGCCCGGACCGGAGAGATAGATCGCATTGAGCCCGTGGCGTTGGATCACCCGATTGGCGTGGGCCCAGATGAAGGCTTGACCTGGGCTCGATCCCCAGTGACCGAGCAGGCGGTTCTTGATGTGCTCCGGCTTCAGCGGTTCCCGCAGCAGCGGGTTGTCCTGGAGGTAGATCATTCCCACCGCCAGGTAGTTGGCGGCCCGCCACCAGGCGTCCAGTCCCTCAAACTCCTCTGCTGGCCTGAGATGGGCGGAATCTGTGGCCATGGCTCCAGCTGCTGATGCCTGGCCGGAAAGTAGCCGTTGTCACAGGAGATGGCGCCGTCGGGCGAGACTCTCGTTCGGAATCACTCACGACTGCTATGCCGGAGATCGGCGCCCATCAGCTCGAGGTGGTCGAAACCCTGATTGGGGTTGGCCGCTTCTTGGTGATTTTTGTGGCCGCTCGCCTACTGGCGGAACTGCTGGTGCGCTGGCAGTTGCCCACCATCCTTGGTGAGCTGATCGCCGGCGTGATCATCGGTGCCTCTGGCCTGCACCTGATCGTGCCGCCGGAGACCCAGGCGGCGGTGGCCAATTGGGCTCTCCAGCTGATGGGCTCGCTTGCGGACGTGCCGCCCCAGCTGGTCGGCGAGGTCTACAACGAAAGTTTCCCGAGCCTGCAGGCGGTGGCCACCTTGGGCCTCTTTGCCCTGTTGTTCCTGACGGGTCTCGAAAGCGACCTTGATGAGCTCGTGGCCGTCGGTGCCCAGGCGATCACCGTCGCTGTCGCCGGCGTGGCAGTGCCCTTTGCACTCGGTACAGCGGGCTTGATGGCACTCTTCCACGTGGAGGTGATCCCCGCCGTGTTTGCCGGGGCGGCCATGACGGCCACCAGCATCGGCATCACAGCGAGTGTCTTTGGTGAGCTGAAGATGCTGCGCTCCCGGGAGGGGCAGATCGTGATCGGCGCCGCCGTCCTGGACGACATCCTCGGCATCGTCATCCTCGCGGTGGTGGTGAGCATCGCTGGCGGCGGCAGCCTGGAGCTGGGCCCGATTCTCAAGCTGCTGGCCGCGGCCGTGGTGTTTGTGGTTGCTGCCATTGGCCTGAGCCGCACCGCGGCGCCTGGTTTCGACTGGTTGATTGATCGCCTCAAGGCCCCAGGCGATGTGGTGGTGGCCTCGTTTGTGGTGCTCACCCTGTGCTGTTTCGCTGCTACGGCCATTGGCCTGGAGGCGGCCCTGGGTGCCTTTGCCGCAGGCTTGATCCTGAGCAAGTCGAACCACACCCATGCGATCGAGGCCGCGGTGAAGCCGGTGGTGGCCCTCTTCGCCACGATCTTCTTCGTCTTGATCGGCACCGGCATGGATCTTTCGGTGCTCAATCCCCTAGACCCCGAGAACCGCGCCGGTCTGGTGATCGCCGCTTTCCTGCTGGTGGTGGCGATCCTGGGCAAGGTCGTCTCCGGCTGGACCTTTGTTTCCAAGGAACCCACGAACCGCCTGGTGGTGGGTCTGGGGATGATGCCCCGCGGTGAGGTGGGCCTGATCTTCCTGGGGCTTGGTACCCAGGCCAAGCTGCTCAGCCCGGCCCTGGAGGCAGCGATCTTGTTGATGGTGATTGGCACCACCTTCCTGGCGCCGATCCTGCTCAGACTGGTCCTGGCTGGAAAGAGTGATGGACCCGACCTCGACCCCCTCGCCGAAATCCCCAATTAAGGGCTGGCAGTTCAGTTGGGGCGGCTGGTTGGACAACCGCCACGGGGAGTGGTGGCTGCTGGCTCAGCTGCTGTTGATCGCAGCCACCCTTTTTCCGGCCTGGCCGGCCCCGGGCAGCTGGGGCTATGCCTGGCCCTTGCCGCTTGCCCTTGCTGGCGTTCTGCTGCTCTTGGTCGGCCTGGCGCTGGCCGCCCAGGCCTTCTGGCGCTTGGGACCCAGCCTGACGCCGTTGCCGGATCCCAAGCCTGGGGCCGCTTTGGTGACGACCGGGGCCTATGGGCGCTGCCGCCATCCGCTGTATCAAGCCGTGTTGCTCTGTGAGCTCGGGGTAGCCCTGGCCCTCGGCAGCCTGTTCCACCTGGGCCTGTTCTTTGCTCTGGCCGCGGTGCTGGGCGGCAAAGCGCGGCGGGAGGAGCGTTTCCTCGTGCCGCTCCATCCGGAGTACGTCAGTTATCGGCGCAGCACCCCGGCGATCTTGCCGGGGTTGCCTTGGCTGGATTGGCGGAGCTGAGCCGCTAGAGCCCGCGCTCCTCCAGCTGCCGCGCAGCCCGCTCGAAGACCTCAGGTCCTGCATCCCGTTGGCCAGCGGCCTGGCCCAGGTCCCGGCGCCAATGGCGGGCGCCGCTGACGCCTTCCACCACCTGCACCAGGTGCCGGGCGATGGACCAGAGCCGCCCGCCGCTGCCGCACCAGCGCTCGGCATAGGGAATCAGGCCCCGCACCACCGTGGAGGCCTTGGCGACCGGTTGGCTGCTGTCGCCAAACAGGTCCCGGTCCACCGTGGCCCAGCGCAGCGGGTGGTCGTAGGCGGCCCGGCCCACCATCACCCCATCCACGGCCTCGAGCTGCTCCAGGCAGCTGCTGAGCTCCAGCAGGCCTCCGTTCAGTTCAATCGTCAGCTGGGGCCGGTCCGCCTTGAGCTGATGCACGAGCTCGTAGCGCAGGGGAGGAATGGTGCGGTTTTGCTTGGGATCCAACCCCTCGAGCCAGGCCTTACGGGCGTGCACGCTGAAGCGCTGCGCCCCGGCCGCGGCCACCGTGTCGACAAAGGCCAGCAGCTCCCCATAGGAATCCCGCTCATCGATGCCGATGCGGTGCTTCACCGTGACCGGCAGCGGCGAGGCCTGGGCCATGGCGCTGATGCAGCGGGCCACCTGTTCGGGTTCTGCCATCAGGCAGGCGCCAAAGCGCCCTTTCTGGACCTTTTCGCTTGGACAGCCGACGTTGAGGTTGATCTCGTCGTAGCCCCGGTCTGCGGCGATGCGCGCGGCCTCGGCCAGGAGCACCGGGTCATCCCCGCCCACCTGCAGGGCAATCGGATGCTCGATCGGATCGAAGTCAATCAGCCGGTCCCGCCGTTCGCTGTGGTGGAGCGCTTGAGCCACCACCATTTCGGTGTAGAGCAGGCTGCGGCGGCTGATCTGCCGCATCAGCACCCGGAAGTGCCGATCGGTGTAGTCCATCATCGGAGCCACACTGAAGCGGTAGGCCCCGTTCAGCAGCGAATCGGGCATCACCCCATGCTCGCCTTTCACGCTGATGCCCCCCCGTTCTGAGCACTGGTCCGTGGTGGTGGCGGGCGGTGGTCCGGCGGGATTCATGGCGGCTATCGCCGCGGCCGAGGCCGGTCAGCGGCGGGTCCTGGTGCTGGAGAGCACCCCTGAGCCCCTGGGCAAGGTTTTGATCAGCGGTGGCGGCCGCTGCAATGTCACCCATGCCTGCTGGGATCCGCGGGAATTGGTGGGCTTCTATCCCCGCGGCGGCAAGGCCCTGCGGGGACCCTTCAGCCGCTTTGCTGCCGGTGATGCCGTGTCTTGGTTTGACGACCACGGCCTGACCCTGGTGGAGGAGGCCGATGGCCGGATGTTCCCCCAGGCCAACCGCTCAACGGCTGTGATTCAGTGCCTCAGGCAGGCGGCGGAACGGGCCGGGGTGACCCTGCGCAGCAGCGAGGCGCTCCAGCAGGCCGAGCAGCGGTCCGCGGGTGGTTTTGCCCTCAGCCTGCGCAGCGGCATCCAGCTGAGTACTGACCGGTTGGTGCTTGCCACCGGGAGTCACCCCAGTGGTCGGCGTTTGGCATCAGGTATGGGCCATGGCTTGGTGGCCCCGGTTCCGTCCCTCTTCACCCTCGCCTTTAAGCCCAATCCCCTGCTGCCTTTGGCTGGGGTCGTGATGGACCCGGTGGACTTGGAGCTGGAGGCCGGTGGGCAGCGCTTCCGCCAGAGCGGCCCTGTGCTGATCACCCACTGGGGTCTGAGCGGACCGGCGACCCTGCGGCTGACCGCCTTCGCCGCCCGGGCCCTCCACGGCGAGGGCTACCGGGGCAGCCTGCAGGTGGATTGGAGCGGCGGCCGCAGCCAGCAGCAGCTGGAAGAGCTCTTCGCGGCTTGCCGGCGTGATCAGGCCAAGCGTCAGCTCAGCAATGCCCGCCCCTGGCCAGGCCTCAGCCGACGCCTCTGGCAGCACCTGCTCGATCAGCAGGGGGTTGAGCCCGATCGCCGTTGGGCGGATTTGGCCAAGCGTCAGCAGTTGGGTCTGCTGGAGGCCCTGCGCCGCAGCCGTTTCCCCGTGGCGGGCCGCGGCCCCTTCGGTGAAGAATTCGTGACCGCCGGAGGCGTGCCTGTGGGGGAGGTCAACCTGGCCACGATGGAGAGCCGCAAGGTCGAAGGTCTCTACCTGGTGGGTGAGCTCCTGGATGTCGATGGCGTCACCGGTGGCTTCAACTTCCAGCACTGCTGGAGTTCCGGCTGGCTGGCGGGGCAGGCGATTGCGGCGGCCGGATCTAGTTGATCTGATCGAAGATCGAGAACATCGGCAGGTACATCGCCAGCAGGATCGAGCCAACGATGCCGCCCACCATCACGATCATGGCCGGCTCCAGCATGGAGGTCAGGGCCTTGACGGCGGCTTCCACCTCGTCTTCGTAGAAGTCCGCCACCTTCGAGAGCATGGCGTCCATCTGGCCGGTTTCTTCGCCGATGGCGAGCATGCTCAAGGCCAGCTCCGGGAACACCTTTTTGCGCTCCAGGGCGACGCTCAGGGGGATGCCCTCCTGCACGTCCTGACGGGAGCCGACGATGGCGTCGGCAATCACTGCGTTGCCCGCGGTTTCCTGCACGATCTCCAGGGACAGCAGGATCGGCACCCCCGCGCGGGTCAGGGAGCTGAAGGTGCGGCAGAACTTGGCCGTGGCTGTTTTCTGGATCAGGTCGCCAAAGAGCGGCAGCTTCAGCAGTAGTCCGTCCACGCGCCGGCGCCCGCTGGCGGTCGCGTAGTAGCGGCCAAACATCCAGACCCCCACAGCGATTGCCAGGGCCAGGAACAGGGAGAAGGAGGACCGCAGCAAGGCGCTGAGGTCGACCATCATTTGAGTGAAGAGGGGGAGTTCAGCCCCGAGGTCTTCGAAAATCCCAGCGAAGGTGGGGATCAGGAAGATCGTCATCCCCAGGAACACCAGGATCGCGATCGCCAGCACGGCCACGGGATAGCCCATGGCGCCCTTGATTTGGTTCTGCAGCCGGGCATTGCCCTCGAGCAACTTGGCCAGGCGGCGCAGGCTTTCGTCCAGCACGCCCCCCGCCTCTCCGGCTTCCACCATGGCGATAGTGAGCTTGTCGAACACCCGCGGCCAGGAGCGCAGTGCTGCCCCCAGGCTGCCCCCTTGGTTCACGTCCGTGCTGACGGCGGTGAGTGCCCGCTTAAACAGCGGCATGCGCTGCTGACGGGCCATGAGATCGAGGCTGCGCACAATCGGGACTCCCGCATCCACCAGCGCCGCGAGCTTGTTGGCAAAGAGCGCCTTCTCGCGAATGCCCGGTTTGGCCTCCAGCAGGCTGGAGAGATCCATGCCAAAGACCGTGCTCCCGGCCGCGGCGTTGGGTGTGGTTGCGGCGAGCTCCAGGCTGGTGGCCACGATGCCCCGGCGCCTCAGGTCCCGCCGGGCGCGGCTGAGATCACTGGCCTGCAGTCGCAGCGTCCGGGTTTGACCGGAGCGATTGGTGTAGGTGGCGCTGAACTGGGGCACTAGCCCTCCAGGAGCCGCTGCAGCTCATCGGGTTTGCTTGCTTTGGCGAGGGCTTCGCTGCGCTCGACGGCTCCGGCCTGCACCAGGTTCGCCAGGGCGCGCTCGAGGGTTTGCATCCCCTGCTGGCCGCCTGTTTGGATCTGGGAATAGAGCTGGGCGGTTTTGCCCTCCCGGATCAAGTTGGCGATGGCGGGGGTGTTGATCAGGATTTCTTGGGCCATGACCCGCCCGAATTGCCCGGGTTTGGGGTTTTGGCGTTTGCAGAGGGTCTGGGAGAACACCCCCACCAGGGAGCCACTGAGCTGAACCCTGATCTGGGTTTGCTGCTCTGGCGGAAAGACATCCACCATGCGATCGACGGTTTGGGCCGCCGAGCTGGTGTGCAGGGTGCCAAAGACCAGGTGCCCCGTTTCTGAGGCGGTGATGGCCAACTGGATCGTTTCCAGATCCCGCATTTCGCCCACCAGGATCACGTCGGGGTCCTCCCGCAGGGCGGCGCGCAGGGCGGCGCCAAAGCTGCGGGTGTCATCCCCCAGCTGGCGCTGGTGGATCACGCTTTTGTCGTTGCGGTAGGTGAATTCGATCGGATCTTCGATCGTGAGGATGTGTTCGGCGCGGCTGCGGTTGATGTGATCCAGCAGGGCCGCCAGCGTCGTGGTTTTGCCTGAGCCGGTGGGACCGGTCACCAGCACCAGACCCCTGGGGCGGCGGCTGGTTTCCTCGACGATGGGCGGTAGGCCCAGGCTCTCCAGGCTGGGGATTGTGCTGCCGAGGGCCCGTAGACAGGCCGCATAGCTCCCCCGCTGGCGGTAGACATTGACCCGAAAGCGGGAGACGCCTTTTAGGCCATAGGCGCAGTCCAGCTCCCAGGTTTGCTCCAGCTGCTTGCGCTGGGCGTTGTTGATCATCGAGAAGATCAACCGGTTGCAGAGGTCCTCGCTAAGCCGCTCCTCCCGCATCGGTTTGAGCGCTCCACTGAAGCGGCCGTAGGGCGGTTGGCCGGCTGCCAGGTGCAAGTCGCTGCCACCCGCCTCGACCAGCTCCTCCATCAACTGTTCGATCTGGAGCTCCATGCAGCTCGCGGCGCCGGTGGCTGTCCTCAGTGTGGGAAGCCCGCCAGGGCCTGGCAATGGCGCTGCTTAATGCAGTTGCCGGGGGGTCAGGCAATAGGGGCATTCCAGCCACTCATCCCGCATCCCCGCTCCGCAGCCCTGGCAGGTGATCGTGTGCAGGGCCTTGGCCCGGCGCTCGGTTTCCAGGCTGGAGTCCGTGAGGATCATCCGCTCGATTTCCTCGAGGGTGGTTTCCCCTTGGCGCACCAGGTCGAGGCTGTAACCCAACAGGGTTTTCATGCCGTTCTCGATGGCGAGCTTGCGCAGTCGATCGGTGCTGGCCTCCTGGGCAATGGCACTGGCGAGGGTGTCGTTGACGCGCAGCACCTCGTAGACCCCCACCCGGCCCTTGTATCCCAGCCCCTGGCAGCTGGGGCAGGGGTTGCTGTCACTGGCTTGCAAGCGCTTGGCCTTGAAGAAAGTGATCGCCTGCTCGTTGCTGGCAAACAGGCCAAAGCGGCCCAGGTCCTGCTCACTGGGGTGATAAGGCTGCCGGCAGTCCGGGCAGACCCGCCGCACCAGGCGCTGGGAGACGATTCCGATTAAGGAGGCGCTCACCATGAAGGGCTCCACGCCCATTTCCGAGAGGCGGGCGATGGCGCTGGGGGCGTCGTTGCAGTGGAGGGTGGTCAGCACCAGGTGGCCGGTGAGCGCCGCCTCGATGGCGGTTTTGGCCGTTTCCCGGTCCCGGGTTTCCCCCACCAGCAGGACATCGGGGTCTTGCCGCATGAAGGCCCGCAGGGCCATGGCGAAGTCGTAGCCCTTCTCCCGGTTGACCTGGGTTTGGGCAATGCCCTTGAGGGTGTATTCGATCGGGTCCTCGACCGTGGAGATATTGATCCCAGGCTCATTGCGTTCCGCGAGCAGCGAATAGAGCGTGGTGCTCTTGCCTGATCCCGTCGGCCCAGTCACCAGCAGCATTCCGAAGGGCTTGCTGCCCATCTCCCGGACACTGGCCAGGGCCGCGGGCTCGCTGATCAGGCGGTCGAGGCCGAGGTGCGTCGCGCCGCTATCCAGCAGACGCATGCAGACCTTCTCGCCATAGCGGGTGGGCAGGGTGCTCACCCGCAGGTCAAACAGGCGACCTTGATAGCGCCGCCGGATGCGGCCGTCCTGGGGAAGCCGGCGCTCAGCGATGTCCAGGTCCGCCATGATTTTTAGGCGGGAGGTCACCGCAGGGGTCAGTTGTTTCGGCAGCTTCTCCAACGGCTCGAGCACCCCGTCTTGGCGCAAGCGAATCAGCAGTCCGTCCTCTTGCGGTTCCAGGTGGATGTCGCTGGCACTGCGCTCGAGCGCTTGCACCAGGATCCGGTCCACCAGGCTCACCACCGGTGAGGCGTTGGAGGCCTTCAGGCTGGCTTCGACATCCAACTCGCTGAGGCTGTCCTCGGGCGCGTCCTCAAGGGGGCCCTCGAGTTTGAGGTCCTCAAACAGGGAGATCCGGTTGGGGGTCTCCTGCGGAGCTGAAACCGCGGCCGGTGTGGCGGGGGGTGGAGGTTGATTCAGGACGGTTTGCAGGTCCCCTTGGAGGGCCAATCGCAGTGCCAGGGGGGGTCCCTCGGGGCAGGCCGAGCGGAGTGTCTGGCGTTGCTCGGCACCCCAGTGGGTTGGCACGGCCACCGTCAGGGTGTTGTTGGCGTACGCCACGGGAAGGCAGCCGAGATCCCTGCAGCTCTCCTGAGTCAGTTGCGGATGCCAGCTCCAGCGAGCCTCTCCAGCGGCGCTTAGTTCAGAGCCGGTGAGGACGGCTTCCTGGAGCAGCAATTCGACCTCGAGCCGCTGCTGTTCAGGGCTTTGGGCCTCGGCCACCGGTCGCTGGGGAATGGTGCTGGCGCTTGCTGTCATCAGCCGCTCCGCCGAGGAGGTGCGGGCTTCCGCCGCTTGTGGGGTGGCGCCCCTTCACATCAACATGTCTAGATCAGATCTCCGGTTCGGTCAGCATGAGCGGCGACGCGACTCCGTTTCCCCAGGACTCCGCCCCGGCCCCAGCTGAGGCCGCGGCAGCGCCAGAAGCCACTCCTGCAGTGGATTCAGCCCCTGCTGAGGTGGCCGCCGAGCCCAGCGCCGATCCCGAGCAGCGGGTCCGGGACCTGGAGGCCGAGCTGACGGCTCTGAAGGCCGAGCACGAGAGCGTCCGCAGTCAGTACATGCGGATTGCGGCGGACTTCGACAACTTCCGTAAGCGCCAGAGCCGCGACCAGGAGGACCAGCGCACCCTGATCGCCTGCTCCACCCTGAGCGAGATCCTGCCGGTGGTGGACAACTTTGAGCGGGCCCGCCAGCAGCTGGATCCCCAGGCCGAGGAGGCCCAGGCCATCCACCGCAGCTACCAGGGGCTCTACAAGCAACTGGTCGATGTGTTCAAGCAGTTGGGCGTCTCACCGATGCGGGTTGAAGGCGAGCCCTTCGATCCCACCCTCCATGAGGCGGTTCTTCGGGAACCCAGCGATGAGCACGCCGAGGACCTGGTGATCGCTGAACTGCAGCGGGGCTATCACCTGAACGATCGCGTGCTGCGGCACGCCCTGGTCAAAGTCTCGATGGGTCCAGGCCCCAGTGGTGATGCCGCACCGGCCAGCTCCACGGATGACGCTGCACCCTCCGAAGAGGGATGAGCATGGCCGATTTTTATGACCTCCTTGGGGTCAGCCGCGACGCTGATGCGGACACGCTGAAGCGGTCCTATCGCCGCCTGGCGCGTCAGTACCACCCGGACATCAACAAAGATCCCGGCGCGGAAGACAAGTTCAAGGAGATCGGCCGTGCCTATGAGGTGCTGAGTGATCCCCAGACCCGGGCCCGCTACGACCAGTTCGGCGAAGCCGGCTTGGGCGGCGCCGCGGGGATGCCCGACATGGGCGACATGGGCGGCTTCGCTGACCTGTTCGAAACCTTCTTCAGCGGTTTCGGCGGGGGCATGGGCGGCCCCTCCGCCGGTGGTGCCCGTCGCCGCGGTCCCCGCCAGGGCGATGACCTGCGGTTTGACCTGACCATCAGCTTCAGCGAAGCGGTCTTTGGTCAAGAGAAGGAAATTCAGATCCGTCACCTTGAGACCTGCAACAGCTGCAGTGGCTCCGGGGCGAAGAGTGGCAGCGGTCCCACCAGCTGCGGCACCTGTGGTGGTGCCGGCCAGGTTCGCCGCGCGACGCGGACGCCCTTTGGCAGCTTCACCCAGGTGGCCCCCTGCCCCACCTGTGAAGGAACCGGCCAGGTGATTGCCGATCCCTGTGGCGCCTGTGGCGGCCAGGGCCTGCAGCAGGTTCGCAAAAAGCTGCGCATCAATATCCCTGCGGGTGTCGACACCGGCACGCGGCTACGGGTGGCCGACGAGGGCAACGCCGGACAGCGGGGCGGCCCCGCCGGCGACCTCTATGTCTTCCTGACGGTTCAGTCCCACCCGAGCCTCCGCCGCGACGGGATCAACATCCACTCCGAGGTGACGGTCAACTACCTCCAGGCGATCCTCGGCGACACCATTGAGGTGGAGACCGTCGATGGTCCTGAGCAGTTGGAGATTCCGGCAGGCACCCAGCCCGGAGCGGTCCTGACCCTGACGGGTAAGGGTGTTCCGAAGCTGGGTAATCCCGTGGCGCGGGGCAACCACCTGATCCAGATCAAGGTGCAGCTCCCCACCAAGGTCAACCGCGAGGAGCGTGAACTGCTCGAGCAGTTGGCGGGGCACCACACGGCCAAGGGGCAGAAGCACCCCCACAAGAGCGGGCTGTTTGGCGGTTTGTTTGGCTAGGTCAGTGATGACCCAGCTCGACCTGCGCGGTACCCCCTGCCCGCTTAATTTCATTCGCACCAAGCTGGCCCTCGAGAAGCTGCCCGCAGGCGGGTGGCTCCAGGTGGATTTGGATGCCGGTGAGCCCGAGGAGATGGTGGCCAGCGGCTTGCGGGAGGCCGGACATCGCGTTGAGCTGGAGGCCTTGGAACCCGGGGCGGTGCGTTTGTCGATCTGTCGCTGTGGCTGAAGCCCTGGTGATGGCCCTTGAGGCCAACTTCTGCCGGGTGCAACTGGATCGGCCTGGCCCTGGAGGGGTGGACCAACTGCTCTGTGTCCGCCGCACGCGGCTGGGCAAGACCGGACAGCAGATCTGCGTTGGAGATCGGGTCGAGGTGGAGGGCATCGATTGGCCGGAAGCCCGGGCGGCGATCGCGGCGGTGGCCCCCCGCAGCAGCCTGCTGGAGCGTCCTGCTGTGGCGAACTGCAGCCGGGTGGTGGTGGCGGCGGCGTTGGCTCAGCCGGAGTTGGATCCATTGCAACTCACCCGTTTTTTGCTGACGGCGGAGCGGACGGGTGTGGCGGTGGAGCTGGTGCTCACCAAGGCGGACCTGCTGAGCGCATTGGAACTAGAGCAGTGGCGTGAACGGCTCACGGCTTGGGGGTATGTCCCCCAGCTGGTCTCCTCCCAGAGTGGGCTTGGTCTGGCTGCGCTGCGGGAGCGTCTGGCGCAACCGGGGGTCTCAGTGCTGTGTGGCCCATCGGGGGTGGGCAAGAGCAGCTTGATCAACGCCCTGTTGCCGCAGCTGCGTTTGCGGGTGAGTGCCGTCTCCGGCCGCCTGCAGCGGGGACGGCACACCACGCGGCATGTGGAACTGTTCCCGGTGGAGCCCGGTGCACTGCTGGCGGATTCACCGGGCTTTAACCGACCGTCCTTGCCGGCGGAGCCCACGGAGCTGGGGAGCCTCTTTCCGGAAATTCGGCAGCGGCTCGAGAGCTCGGCCTGTCAGTTCAAAAATTGCTTGCATCAGGGCGATCCCGGCTGCGCCGTCGGCAGCGATTGGGATCGCCATGGTCTGTATCTCAACTGCCTGGAGTCCGTCCAGCAGCAGGTGGCGCGCCAACCCCGCCCCCGCAGTGGCGGCCTGAAGCAGCGGGGAGGAAAGCAGGAGCCCCTGCTCGATCAGCGCCTGCGTCAGAGCTCAAGGCGCCGCTTGCGGCAGGAGGAGCCCGATGAGGAGGGCTAGGCCTAGCCCATGCCGGGCAGGTTCAGGTTGAGCCCGCCGGTGAGCTCTTCCATCCGCTCTTTCATGGTCCCGGTGGAGTTGTCGTAGGCCGAGCGCAGGGCCTCGAGGGTGGCGTTTTCTGTTGTGGAGGCGCCCTCGGCGAGCAGGGCAGGGTCGAGGCGGACCTTCAGGGGTTGCTGGTTACCCGAGAGCCAAACGCTGGCCCGGCCGCAGCTGCTTTGCCCCTCGATTTCCATCGCATCGAGCTCCTCCTGGAGCTTCGCGGCGTCCTGTTGGATCTGCTGGGCCTTCTTGAAGGCTTCGGTGAGCTGGCCGAAATTGGGGAGACCGAAACCGGCCATGCCTGCACTATTGAAGTGGGCGCAGGCTACGCCGCCAGGGCGAGGTCTTCGAAACGTCCGAGCCGTTTCACCTCGGTGTGGAGGGTGATGCTGTGCTGCTCCATCACCCGCTCTTGGACGAGGGCAATGAGTTGATCGATCTCCCCGGCGCTGGCGCTGCCGGTATTGACGATGAAGTTGGCGTGGATCGGGGAGATCTGGGCGCCCCCCAGGCTGAATCCCTTGAGGCCGAGGGCTTCGATCAGTTGTCCGGCTTTCTGCGGTTCGGGGTTGCGAAAGACGCTGCCGCAGCTGGGTTGCTGGTAGGGCTGACTGCTGGTTCTGCTGTGCAGGTTGATGCTGGTGCGCTGGCTGACGCTGCGGGGATCGTGGCCGGAGGAGAGGCGAAAGCGAGCTGAGAGGACCACCAGGGGTTCTGCTTGAAGGCGGCTATGGCGGTAGTCAAAGTCCAGTGCTGCGGCAGGGATGGTGTGGGTCTGGCTGGGCTGCTCCGGGTCCACCACCGTGACGCTCTCGAGGATGTCGGCGGTGCAGCCCCCTTGGGCGCCTGCATTCATCACCGCCGCGCCCCCCACCGTTCCTGGGATGCCAACGGCCCACTCCAGGCCCGAGAGGCCGGCCCGCGCCGCCCGCCGCGCCAGGGTGGGAATCGGTTCTCCCGCCTGGGCTTCGATCAGGCCGCTGCTGGCCTCCAGGTCAGCCCCTTGGAGGTGGCGGGTGCAGAGGGTGAGTCCCTCCAGTCCTTGATCGCTGACCAGCAGGTTGGAGCCTGCGCCAATGACCCGCTGGATGCAGCCCTGGGATACAGCCCAGCGCAGCAGGGCCAGTAGCTCGTCCGTTGACTCCGGTTCAGCGAAGTAATCCGCTGCTCCCCCCACTTTCCAGGTGGTGTAATCGGCCAGAGCAACCGCCGACCGCAGCCCCAGGGGGAGGGAGAGGGCCATCGCTAGGCCACAAGGGGAAGGACGGCGGCGGGATCGCTGCGGCCTTCCAGGCGACTCCAGAGGCTGTTGACATCACCGGCACCCATGGCCAGCACCAAGTCGCCCGCTTGGCTGGTTTGGCCGATGGCATCCGCCAGGGTCTCCAGGTCATCGAAGGCGCTGACGGGTAGCCCGGGGGCAATCCGCTGGATTTCAGCGGCGAGGGCCGCGCTGGAGATTCCTGGAATCGGCGCTTCGCCAGCCGTATAGAGGGGGGCGATCAGCACCGCATCGGCCTGACTCAGGGCCTGGGCAAAGTCGCTGAGGAACTCCGCCGTCCGGCTGTAGCGGTGCGGCTGAAAGACGACCAGGAGCCGTTGGGGCGCCTCTGGCAAGGGGCTGCGCCCACTGCTGACCATGAGGCGGGCCATCGCCAAGGTGGCCTGCACCTCGCTGGGGTGATGGGCGTAGTCGTCGACCACCTGGCGGCCGCACCAATTACCCCGGTAGTCGAAACGGCGTCCAGGGGCCTGGAGGCCCTCCACGGCCCGTTGCAGCTCGGCAAAGGAGACGCCATGGAGACGGCAGGCGGCCATGGCGGCCGCGGCGTTGCTCAGGTTGTGGAGCCCGGGCAAGGGCAGCCGGAATTGCCCGAGGGCCTCTCCCTGCTCATAGAAGGTGGCCAGGGTGCGGTCGCCATCGAGCTCATCGGCGATAGCCGCGAAGTCAACCCCTTCGCTGCTCTGGATAGACCACCAGTGGTGGGCTTGAAAGTGTTCCCGCAGCACCGGACAGTCGCGGTTGGCCAGTAGCTGTTCGCTGCCTTTGGCGAAGCGCTGCAGGGTTGTGATCAGGGAGGCCAGATCGCTGTAGTGGTCGGTGTGATCCAGCTCGAGGTTGGTGATCACACCAAGCCAGGACTGGAACTTCACCAGGGAGCCATCCGACTCATCCGCTTCCGCCACCAACAAGGGGCCATCGCCATTGCGGCCGTTGCTGGCGAAGGCCGGCACCACCCCACCAATGACGGCCGTGGGGTCGTGGTTGGTGGCGTGCAGCAGGCTGGCCACCAGGGTGCTGGTGGTGGTCTTGCCGTGGCTGCCAGCCACGGAGATCGAGGGCTGGGCGGCAATCAAAGCCGCCAGGACATCTGAGCGGTGCCAGACCTTCAGCCCGGCGCGCTCGGCTTCTAATAATTCGGGGTTGTTCGCCGGCACAGCAGAGCTGACGACGACGGCAGGTGGGCAGGAGGTGCCGCTGCGAATGGCGTCGATGGTGGCGGGGCTTTGCTCGCGAAACACCCGGACACCGCGGCTGCGCAGGTTCTGCAGCACGGCGTTGTCCCTGGGGTCGGAGCCGCTGACGCTGTGGCCGCGGTCCGCCAGGATCCCGGCGATGGCAGACATGCCGATGCCGCCAACTCCAATGAAATGGAGAGGTTGGTGGCGATCAAGCGTCAGGACCAATGGCGTATCCAAGCCTGGCCAGAAATTAAGACCGAACGGGTTGCTTGTCCTCTCCTCAAGCACGATTTGAGTGCTTTTGACAGGTGATGTCCTTTTGTCCCCAGATGGGGAGGGTCAGGCAATTTCGGTATGATCGGCGGCCAAATCCTCCTTGCTAGCGGGTTCGCCCGCAATACGCCATGACCCTGAAGGTTGCGATCAACGGATTCGGCCGCATCGGTCGCAACTTCATGCGTTGCTGGCTGAGCCGCGGAAGCAATACCGGTATCGAGATTGTCGGCATCAACGGCTCCGGTGACACCAACACCAATGCCCACCTGCTGAAGTACGACTCGATGCTTGGCCCTCTGCGTAACGCAGAGGTGACCACCACCGAGAACACGATCGTCATCAACGGCAAGACGATCAAGACCTTCTATGACCGCAACCCCGCCAACCTCCCCTGGAAGGAGTGGGGCGTGGATCTGGTGATCGAATCCACCGGTGTCTTCAACGACGACGTCGGCGCCAGCAAGCACTTCGAAGCTGGTGCCAAGAAGGTGATCCTGACCGCCCCTGGTAAGGGCGACAAGGTCGGCACCTTTGTGGTGGGCGTGAACGCCGATCAGTACCGCCACGAGGATTACGACATCCTCAGCAACGCCAGCTGCACCACCAACTGCATGGCGCCTGTGGTCAAGGTCCTGGATCAGGCCTTCGGCATCGTCAAAGGCACGATGACCACCACCCACAGCTACACCGGTGACCAGCGCATCCTCGATGCCTCCCACCGTGACCTGCGCCGCGCCCGCGCCGCTGCTGTGAACATCGTTCCCACCAGCACCGGTGCAGCCAAGGCCGTGGCTCTGGTCTACCCCGAGGTGAAGGGCAAGCTCAGCGGCATCGCCCTGCGCGTCCCCACCCCCAACGTGTCCGTCGTGGACATGGTGCTCGAGATGAGCCGCGAGACCACCAAAGAGGAGGTCAACGCAGTGCTCAAGGCCGCCTCTGAAAACGGCATGAAGGGCATCATCAAGTACACCGACCTGCCCCTGGTCTCCAGCGACCACGCCGGTACCGACGAGAGCACCATCGTTGACTCCGACCTCACCCTGGTTATGGGCGGCAACATGGTCAAAGTCATCTGCTGGTACGACAACGAGTGGGGCTACAGCCAGCGCGTCGTTGACCTGGCCGAGATCGTTGCCAAGAACTGGAAGTGATCTGAGCGCCCGCTCAACCTCTTTCCATCAGCCGCCCTTCGGGGCGGCTTTTTGATGGTTGTGCGATCAGCTGAAGTGCCGGTAGCCCGGATCGGTCTCCAGAAGGGGCAGCCCGGTCTCGCTCCAGGTCAGGGTTGGGGAGGAGTGCTCCACCAGTTCGCCAATCACCTGGCAGCCCGGTAGTGCAGCGCAGAGCCGCTCAGCCCAGGTCGGCTCCAGGGCGAGGACCAGCTCAAAGTCTTCGCCCCCATTCAGGCACCAGCGCTCTGCATCGGCGAGCGGCGCCATGGCGGGGTCAAGGGGCAGGCCTGTGTGCCGTAGATGTGCCCCACAGCCACTGGCCTTGGCCAGGTTCAGCAGCGCGCGCTGCAGGCCATCGCTGCTGTCGGTGCCAGCGACTCGCCATGGGCTCCCCTGGGGCTGGCTTGCTTCGAGGGCTGGGATGGCATCGAGCCGGGGGAGCGGCCTTTGGTGGGCTCGAATGGCGCGCTCCCGCAGGGCCTCAGGAATCGCTGCACTGCGCTCGCCTTGCAGCAGCGCTAGCCCCAAGCGGCTGAGGCCATGGGGGCCAGTGCTCACGAGCCAGTCGCCCGGTTGGCCGTCGCCGCGGCGGATGGCGCCAGGCCCCAGCTGGCCAATGGCTGTGATGGCGAGGAGGCGCTGGTTGCCGCTGCTGCAGTCGCCCCCGAGCAAGGTGCCGCCAAAACGAGCCAGGGCTTCGGAGAGTCCCTCGTAAACCCCATCGACCCAGCTCCAGGGGGTCGCTCCTGGTGCCACGAGGCCAACTGTGAGGCCGATCACGTCGCTGCAGCCCATGGCAGCGAGGTCGGAGAGGTTGGCCGCTGCCGCCCGCCAGCCCAAGTCCTGGGCCGACATGGTGGCGTCACTGAAGTGGACCGTGTCCACCAGGACGTCGGTGTTGACCACCACGGCTCCCGGCAAGATCGCCGCGTCGTCAGCCAGCTGGCCGGGGGGCGCGTAGGCCGAGAGCCGGTCGATCAGCTCCCATTCGCCGAGCTGATCGAGTCGCATCTAGGCGTGGGCTTTGAGGTTCTCGGCTCCGTCGAGCACCCGGGCGCGGACGATGCCGTCATCGATGCCCAGTTCCTCGAGCACCTCAAACCCATCCACCACGTAACCAAAGGCGCTGTAGCGGCCATCGACGAGGTTCAGGCCTGCGGGGGTCAGCTCGGCCTCGTAGAGGAAGAAGAAGAACTGGGAGGAACCATCGGCAAGGGATTCATCCGAGTGGGCCCAACCCATGGTCCCGAGGGTCGCGAAGGGAAGGACCGGGGTGGCTTCGAAACGGCCCAGGTCTTCAAAGGTGGCGTTGTAGAAGGGCTCGGCTTCACCGGGCACCTTGATCTCCAGCGGCACCTGGCGCTCGCCCTTGGTCTTGGGATCGATGTAGCCGGTCTCAGGACCCTTGGGGTCTCCGGTCTGGAGAACGTAGAAGTCCTCGGCTCGGGTGAAGGGCAGTCCGTCATAGAAGCCTTGCTTCACCAGGTCCACAAAGGCTCCAGCAGTCAGTGGTGCGTTGTAGCCGTCCACCACAGCGGTAAGCATCCCTTTGGTGGTCTCGATCTCAACGGTGGCGCGGCCCAGCAGCCTGGGCAGGGCGTCGAACTCGCTGGGGATTTGGAAGGGGAAGTCACCCACGAGCAGTGCTTCCAGGTCCCCGACGGTGCTGAGGGCAGCGCGCCGGTCGTCGAGGAATCGATCGCGGTCAGAGCTCTCGCTGCTCTCCACGAGGGTCTCCATCTGGCTTTGCAGGGCGGCCATCAAGGTCTTCCCCTCGGCTTGCTTGGCTTCCGGCAGGCTCGCCACGATGGAGTCGGCGCGGGTCTTGAGCAGCGCCTGACTCCGATTGACCGTATTGACCAGGGCGCTCCAGCGCTTGGCTCTGAGGTCGTCGCTGGTGCTCTCCAGCCTGTGCTGCAGCGTCTGCAGATCCGACTGGTCGATCGGCAGAGCGTTACGAAGGATGGCAGCGGGATCCTTTACGGCATTGCCAGGCGGCAGCGCAGCCTGGGCCGGTGGCACCAGCGGGAAGGCAGCGAAAGCAATTGCGATCAGCAGGGCGGGCACCCAGCGATCCAGCCAGCGCTTCAGATCCATGCTGCAGCCTTGTCTCTGCCGGGACTCTGCCACAGCCGTACAATCCCGCCTGAACCGTTATGCCGGAATGATCTCGAGCAACGACTTTCGTACCGGTACGACGATCGAGATCGACGGTCAGGTCTGGCGCGTTGTTGAGTTCCTGCACGTGAAGCCCGGCAAGGGCTCCGCCTTTGTCCGCACGAAGCTCAAGGCCGTGCAGTCCGGCAACGTCGTTGAGAAAACCTTCCGCGCTGGTGAAACCGTTCCCCAGGCGGTTCTCGAGAAGGCTGTGCTTCAGCACACCTACATGGAGGCTGATGACTTTGTCTTCATGGACATGTCCACCTATGAGGAGACCCGTCTGACCGCCAAGCAGATCGGCGATCAGCGCAAGTACCTCAAGGAAGGCATGGAGGTGAATGTCGTCTATTGGAACGGGAAGCCTTTGGAAGTGGAACTCCCGAATTCCGTTGTTCTGGAAATCACCCAAACTGACCCCGGTGTGAAGGGCGATACCGCCACGGGCGGCACAAAACCCGCCATCGTCGAGACCGGCGCTCAGGTGATGGTTCCCTTGTTCCTCTCGATCGGCGAAAAGATCAAGATCGACACCCGCACCGACAGCTACCTGGGCCGCGAGAACTGATCCCATGCAACTTGACCACAACCAGCTGCGTGAGCTGATTGCCCTGCTTGGGGACAGCGACATCCAAGAGCTCAAGCTCGAAGGTGATGACTTCCGCTTGGAATTGCGTCGCAATCTTCCGGGGGTCCAGCCCCAGGTTGTGATGCAAGCTGCCGCTCCGGTTGCGGCTCCCGCTGCAGCAGCACCTGCCGCTGCACCCTCCGCGGCTCCCCCGGCCGCCGCTGCGGCCCGCAGTGATCTGATTGAGATCACCGCTCCGATGGTGGCGACCTTCTACCGCTCCCCTGCTCCCGGCGAGTCGGCATTCGTGGAGCTCGGCGCCAAGATCAATGTCGGCCAGACCGTCTGCATCCTCGAGGCGATGAAGCTCATGAACGAGCTCGAGTCCGAGGTGAGCGGTGAGGTGGTGGAGATCTTGGTCGAGAACGGCACCCCGGTTGAATTTGGCCAGGTGCTGATGCGGGTGAAACCCGCCTAGCCCAATTCCTCAGCGGCCTCCAAGGCCGCCACCATGCTGGCTGCGCGGGCAATGCCAAGGCCGGCGATGTCGAACCCGGTTCCGTGATCCGGTGAGGTCCTCAGAAAGGGCAGGCCCAGGCTGGTGTTGACCGCCTGGTCAAAGGCCAGCAGCTTGACGGGGATCAGGCCCTGATCGTGGTAGAGCGCGAGGAAGCCATCGGGAGCTCGTCCGCCCTGCTGCCAGGCCATGCCCGCGCTCAGCCAGCAGGTGTCAGGCGGAAGTGGCCCCAGCACGGTGACCTCAGGGTGCCGCGCGCTCCACTCCTCAAGCGTGGCCTCAAGCCAGTCCCGCTCCTCTCGTCCAAGACGTCCGGCCTCGCCCGCATGGGGGTTGAGTCCTGCGACGGCCAGGGTCGGCTCGTGGCGAAAGCGACGGCAAAACGCCAGTAAGACGTCGAGCTTGGCCCGCACCCGCTCAGGGTTCAGGGCTTGGGGAACCTGCTGAAGCGGAATGTGGGTGGTGGCGAGCAGGGTGTTGAGCCGCCAGCCGCTCTGGGGGGAGCGGGCGGTGAAGAGCATCGAGGCTTCCTTGGCTCCAGCCAGCTCAGCCAAGCGTTCGGTTTGACCGGGGTAGTCATGGCCCGCTGCATGCCAGTGCTGTTTGGCGATCGGGGCGGTGACAAGGGCTTGGCCGGAGCCCCGTTGCACCAGCTCAACGGCCTGGGTGAGCCAGCGGAAACTGGCTTCACCACTGATGGCGCTGGGGGTCCCTGGTTTGACGGGTTGCTCGAGCGGGCAATCCACCACCTCGAGCTGGGCGGGGTCCGCCAGGGGGGCGTCTGTCTGCCCCTTGAGTTGCGTGTAGGTCTCCTCCAGCCAGCGGCGGCAACCCACCAGCAGCGGCGGTTGGCCAGCGGGGGTCCAGCGGGCCAGGGCTTTGAGCGTGACCTCGCCTCCGATGCCGGCGGGATCGCCAAGGGAGACGATCAAGCGGGGGCGCTTAGCGTTGCTGTCGCTTGGCGGATCACCCATGTTGCGTTGGCTGTTGCTGATCGGGATGGGCTTTGCCCTGGTGAAGGGTGTGCAGAACGGCTGGGTGGAGTTGCACTGGAATCGTCTCTTCCACGATGCCGGGGTGCCGTTCGTTCCGGACCCGGATCAAGGTCCGGCGGGTTCAGGCGCAAACCGCATCTAAGGGTTATTCCATCACTTGGGACGGTTCTGCTCCTCCTCCCAGCTGGCGGCAAATCCTTCCCGATAGCTGGGGTAACGCAGTTGGTAGCCCAGGTCCTGGCACAGCCGCGCATTGCTGACGCGGCGGTTGTCGGCCCAGAAGCTCAGAGCCATCGCACTCATCTCCGCCTGGGCGTCGCGGAAGTTGCGTACGGCTGGCAATTTGCAACCCAGCAGGTGGGCGGCATAGCCGAGCGTTTCACTCGAGGGGCAGGGCAGATCGTCGCTGACGTTGAGCACCGCTGGCCTGGCCTCCGGGGGTAGGCCGCAGCAGTGCAGCAAAACGCCAACGATGTCATCGACATGGATCCGGCAGAACACCTGCTTGGGCTTGTGGATCAAGCGGGCCTGGCCCTGTTGCAGCTGCTGGAAGGGGCAACGACCCGGTCCGTAGATCGCGGGCAGCCGAAAACTCTGTAGGGGGAGAGCGCTGGCCAGCCAGCGTTGCTCGCACTGCAGGCGGGATTGGCTGCGGCGAAGGCCTGGCTCTGTCGGGCTCTGTTCATCGGCCCAGCGTCCTTGGGTGTCGCCGTAGACCCCCGTGGTCGATAGGTAACCCACCCACTGGAGGGGCTGGTGCCGGAGGGACTCCCCCAGAAGGTTGTAGGCGTCGTCCTCGCCGTTCTTGTTGGGTGGCAGGGTGATCAGCACATGGCTGAGGCCTTCAGGAAGCTGCGGGACGGCCCCCTCGCCCGCATTGAAGTGCAGCCACTGCGATCCCTCTTTGATCGAGCGCGAGGTCAGCCAGACCTGGGCCCCGCGCGCTCTGGCTGCATCGGCAAAGCGCTGGCCTGTGTATCCCCCGCCGAGGACCAGCACGCGGGAGGAGGGGTTGACACCACGAGCCGTCATGAGTACACCTGTATTACTCGCCCGCTGATTAATGACTGCATCCTGCTTCCCCGCCCCTCTTGCGTCCTCCTTCGTGGGCCAGGTCCCTGGGCGTGTGCGTCCTCGGCGGCGTTCGCAGGTTGGCGCCCCGCGTCGCCTGATTGGCCTGACGGCTTTGGCGCTGACGCTGTTCTCGGCCCTGCTGCTGGCTCCCGACCAGCCCCAGGCTCAGGCGGAGATTTGCCAGCGCCATAACGGCGCTGCGGCCTGCCGGATCTGGTGACTTAGGCGGCCTGCAGGTACGGCTGCATGGGATTGAAGCCGGAGTCAGGCGCTGCGGGCGCGGGAATGGCGCCTGGGCTCGCCCACTGCAGCAGGCGCAGGGCCAGGCGTAGGTCACCGTCGGTCCAGGCGCGGATGGCCATTGCTCGGCGGGGGTCGTAGAAGCGCTGCTGCCGGTACCACTCGAAAGCGTCAGCGTCGCTCTTGCGGCCATTGCAGGCCAGGCAGGCGGGAACGCAGTTTTCGGTCACGCTTAAGCCGCCGCGACTTTGCGGAAAAACGTGATCAATAGACTCAGAAGGTTTGCCGCAGTAGATGCACGTTTTTCCGGTGTAAGTGTGGAGGGATTGTCTCCACCGGCGGACACGAAGTTTGGGGCACAAGTCTTCAAGGAAAACGGCATCCCTGCTGTGCATCCGAATAATTCGGTTATAGGGATTCTGACCTGAGTGGCTGGGATGTCAATGTGTCGAACGATGCATTTTGCAAGGCTTATTGCAGCTGTTGCGCCCGCCCTGAGCTTCGCTAAATTATGAGTTGCTGCCCCAGCTCAGACGGCCCAGCAACGCACCTCTCGCTGCCTGATGCGATTGGGAGCATCAGGGGCCATCGAGTTGGTTCTGCCCTTTGATGCGGTCACTCAGGCCCAGCTCAGGGCGGTGCGCCCCCGAGGCTTTTGGCGCTCAAAGCAGGCCTGCTGGGAGTTCCCGCTGGAAGCGGCCTTGATCTTGCGTCAGCACTTCGGCAAGCGCTTCGCGATGGAGCCGCCGTTGCCCCAGTGGTGCAGCTGGCTCGAGCAGCCTCTGCCCCCCTTGCCGCCCCATCGCGAGCTGATTGCCAGCGCCGGATTAGCGGAACCCTTGCCGGACGGCCGGGAGCTGTTTGCCCATCAGCGGGCGGCGGTGCGCTGGTTGCTGGCGCGGCGTGGTGCGGTGCTGGCCGATGCCATGGGCCTGGGAAAAACCCTGACGGCGCTTGTGGCCGCGCGCGCGATGGTCCGGGCGGCGGATTGCTGCGTGGTGGTGATCTCTCCCACGGGGCTCCATCGCCATTGGCGTCAGGAGGCGGCGGCTTTGCAACTGCAGATCACCCTGCTCAGTTGGGCGGCGCTCCCGCAGGAGCTGCCGGAGGCCGGCACGGTTCTGATCGCGGATGAGGCCCACTACGCCCAGAACTTGTCTGCTGCGCGTACCCAGGCCTTCCTGCGCCTGGCGCGCCATCCTCGGCTGCGGGTGGCGTGGTTACTCAGCGGCACACCGATGAAAAACGGCCGCCCAGCGCAGCTGTTCCCTTTGCTGGCGGCCATCGGCCACCCCCTGGCGAAGGACCAACGCGCGTTCGAGGAGCGCTACTGCCTTGGCCATTGGCATGAACGCTCGGGCACCCGGCAGTGGAGTGCGACCGGGGCCACCCACCTGCCGGAGCTGCAGCGCCTGGTCAGGCCCCTGCTGCTGCATCGCCGCAAACAGGACTGTCTGGATCTCCCCCCGAAACGCCGGCAGATGCTTCCCGTCAGCCTGTCGGAGGCGGAGGGTCAGGGCTTTCAGCACCGCCTGCAACTGAAGGTGGATGACTATCGCCGCCGCGCCGCTGTGGGTTTGGTGCGCCGCGATGCCGAGGCCTTAGCCGTACTGACCGCCCTGCGTCAGATCGGCTCGGAGTACAAGCTCCCCGCCGCCGCCGCGCTGCTGGCCAGGCTGCAGGCCGAGGGGCAAGCCGTTGTGGTCTTCACAGCCTTTGTGGCGGCGGCCCAGTTGTTGCAGCAGCGACTAGGGGGTGCCCTGCTGACCGGACGCCTGGCCGCCGCAGATCGCCAAGGTGTGGTGGATCGCTTTCAGGCTGGCCACGAGCAGCTGCTGATCAGCACCTTCGGCGTTGGAGGCCTGGGCTTCACCTTGCATCGGGCCAAGCATGTGGTCCTGCTGGAGAGGCCCTGGACCCCCGGCGACGCTGAGCAGGCCGAGGACCGTTGCCACCGCATTGGTATGCAGGGGACCCTGGAGTGCCATTGGCTTCAGCTTGGCGTCGCGGATCAGCTGGTGGACGGGCTGATTGCCGACAAGGCCGAGCGCATTGCCCTGTTGCTCAGTCGCGGCCAGGCTCAGCTGGAGCGTCAGCCGCTACCGCGGATGGTGCAGCAGCTGCTCGATCAGTGGTGAGGCGGATGCAGTTGCGCCGCCGCAAGTCGATCTCGTCGCGCATCAGTGCGTCGACGGGGTGTTTGCCTTCTTTCACCAGGGCCGCGGCTTTGAGGCTGTCGCGGCAGGCCTCCTGTGGCTTGCCCGCCAATTTCAGCAGCAGGGCCCGCTCGTTGCGGGGTTGCGGGTGTTCAGGGAAGGCCTCCACTACGGCATCACAGTGCTTGAGCAAGGCAGGCAACCGATCGAGATTGACGTTGCGCAGGCAGTCGTCAAACTTGGTTTGACTCTGGCCGGGCTCGGGTGGAGCGCTGCAGCTGCTGAGGACGAGCCAGAGTAGACCCGCCCCCAGGGATGGCGGTAGCCAAGCGCGGCCCTGGGTGGTGCGGGGTGCCATCAGCCTCAGTAGGCGTAGCGGTTCGAGCTGCCGCTGGCGCCGGTGCCACTGGTGATGCCGGAGCTGGTGCTGTCGGGGTGGGTGGACTGGTTCTTCTCTTCGTTGGTGTCCACCGCCTTGACGTAGAGATCGCCCAGGTAGCGACCGCAGTCGTTGTATTTGCCGGGATCGGCGACGACGGCTTCGGTGATCATCACCGCGGCGTGTTCAGGCGAGGTCTTGAAGACCGAGGCGCTCTGACGCTTGATGACCGCGTAGGCCGCTTTCCAGCTCACTTCGTGGTTGTTGCCGCTGCTGCGCATGAAGCAATAGATCTGTGCTCCTTTGGCACCGGCTTCATTGCCGGCCAGAGCGGCGGTCGGCAGCGCAGACCAGCCCAGGGCAGCAAGCGGAAGGGCTGCAGCCAGCCGAAGCAGCCGGCCGTTGAGGGACAGGGAAAGACGCATGCCGAAGCAGGGGAATGGGTCCCACCGTATCGATCGTTTCCCCCTGGATCCAGGTGCCGATCAATCAGCTGGCAGGCGGCGGCAGGTCCCCGTGGCCCAGGAGCAGCCTGACCGCCAGCGGCAGCACCAGCAGCACCGTGATCAAGCGGACGGCGTGGAGCGCAGCAACGGCCGCACCGACTCCGAATTCGGCGCCCACCAGACTCATGCCGCTGATTCCCCCTGGTGCGGCTCCCAAGAGGGCGATGAGCGGGTCCATTCCCAGCAGACGGCTGCACCAGAGCCCCACCACCAGGCCGGTCATCACCAGGGTGAGCGTGATCAAGAGGGCCGGCCGCCAGAGCTGCCTGAGCTCGCTGAAGGCCGTCGCTGTTAATCCGGTGCCGATGACGGTTCCGATGCCAATTTCCAGGGCAGTCCGGGTGCCTGCGGGCCAGTTGGCGGCCTCGAGCTTGCCGCTCATGCTCAGCAGTCCCGCTCCCAGCAGCGCGCCAGCGAGGGGTGCGGCGGGGATCCCCGTGCGCAGCGCCAGCAAACCGCCGCCAATGCCCGCCAGGACATAGGCCAGCAGGTGGAGGCTTGATGGCATCGCGGGGCTGCCCTGGAATGCCTTCAGTCTGCTTGGCCGCTTGGGCTTGAGAACTGCCCAGGGCTGTGGTGTTATCGGGCGAGTTGAACCCTGTCCATGGCTGGCGAATCGGTCTCGTTTCGCATCACGCGCACCACAGAGGACCTCGCCCAGACTGTCGCGGCCCTCTCGCAGCGGCTGGTGAAGTTGGAGCAGCGCCTCAATGCGATGGAGCTGCAACTGGAGCAGGTCTCCTTTGTTGAGACGCCTGATCCTGAGGAGCTGAGCCGTCTCGACCATGTGGAGACGCTGTTGGCCGACTGCCGCAGCCTCCTGCAGGACGGCGTGAGCGAGGAGGAGGTCCCTGCGTCGGTGAATCCTCACGAGGATGAATTCATGGCTGCATGACCCCTTGCGCCGGGGGCACAATGGAAAGAAAGCGAACCATGGCCTTCTCCAACAGCCATCGCTCTGTTCCCGTTGCCCCTGCCGCCTCGGGTACACCTGCCTGCGCCAGCCGTTCTTTTGCTGAGGGTGGCCATCAGCTCGAGAAACTCGAGTTCGCCCTCGCCGTTGCCATCACCCGTGGTGATGCTTCAAGAGTGAGGCAACTGCGTGATCAGATCGCAGCACTGGGCGGCAATCGCGAGGAACCGGGCACCTAAAACCACTCGGCCGATCCGTTTCAGTTGTGTCAGGGCAGCCCCACCGTTCGGGGTCGCTTCAACGTGGCGACTAATATTTATTCAGGCAAGATCAAATAAATGCAAGCCAGCCAGCAGGCACCTGTTGCCGAGCGACGAGACGATTTGATGCGTGCAGCTGCCGCTTTTTCGGCTTCGGCTGAGCAGGCCGCGTCCAGCGGTGAAATCGAACAGTCAGCGCGCGATATTCTCCGTTCCCTCGATTGCGAGCGCCGCGCAGGAAGCGTGGGGCCGCAGGTGATGCAGCTGATTAAGCCCAGAAACTAATTCTCAAGCGGATGACCGGGCTCGAACCGGCGACGTTCAGCTTGGGAAGCTGACATTCTACCACTGAATTACATCCGCAATTTGATAGTCAAAAGCCGTGATCAAGGCTTTTCTCTATCCCAATCAACCTAGCAAGGGAGCCCTGCTGAAGGGGCTCCCCTGTGGTCGCCTGCTTCAGCTGGCCAGTGCGGCTGCGCAGGCTGCCACGCCAGAACCAGGGGTCCCCTTGTGCAGTCCGAGTTCCTGCAGGGTGGCTTCAATCGCTGCGACGGCGGTCAGCACATCGCGATCGCAAACGAAGCCCAGGTGTCCGATGCGGAAGACCTGGCCCTTGAGGTGGTCTTGGCCACCGGCCAGAAGGATGTCAAAGCGATCCTTGACCTTCTTGCGAAGGGTCTCGGCATCGATGCCCTCGGGAGCCACGGCGGTGATGGCCGGGCTGCCGCAGCCTTCGGCGGCATAGAGGGGCAGGCCGATGGCCTTCATCCCCGCTTGGGCGGCAGCGCGATGACGAGCATGGCGGGCAAAGATGCCCTCGAGCCCTTCGGCCTGCATCATCTCGAGCGCCGCTTCCAGGGCGAAGTAGAGGTTGATCGCCGGGGTGAAGGGGTTGCTGTTGGCTTGCGCCGATTTCCGGTACTTGCCCAGATCCAGATAGAACTTCGGCAGGTCGGAGCGGCCGTAGGCCTCCCAGGCCTTGTCGCTCATGGCCACGAAGGCCAGACCCGGGGGCATCATGTAGCCCTTCTGGGACCCGGATCCGATGATGTCGATCCCCCAGGCGTCCATGGGCACGTTGCAGGCGCCGAGGCTTGTGACGCAGTCAGCGATCGTCAGCGCTGTGCCATGGGCTTTGACGTGCTTGGCGATGGTCTCGAGGTCATTGATGACCCCGGTGGAGGTTTCCGAGTGGGTCAGGATCACGGCCTTGATCGCCTTGCTGGAGTCGGCCTCCAGGGCGGCACGGAATGCCTCGGGATCTAGCGGGGAGCCCCACTCCGCCTTGATCACCTCCACCTGCAGGCCGTAGGCCTGAGCCACCTTCACCCAGCGCTCGCCAAATTTGCCGTTATCGCCGCAGAGGACCTTGTCCCCTTTGCTCAGCACATTGATGATTCCGGCTTCCATGGCGGCGGTGCCGCTGCCGGTGATCACCAGAACGTCATTGCTGGTTTGATGTAGCCACTTGAGTTGGGCGGTGGTGCGCTCAACGATTTTCTGGAAGTCCGCGCTGCGGTGTCCAATGGGGTGACGCCCCATGGATTGCAGGACGCTTTCCGGCACCGGTGTGGGGCCGGGGATCATCAGAGTCAGCTTGTCCTGCATGGTGGGTGAGCCGGGGCGATCGCTGCCCGTTGGATCAGCAGCGCAATCGACCAACATAAAAAACGGACCTCACCCTTCCCTTGCCCATGGCTGAGTGCGGCTACACCCTGCCGGTCTGGGTTGCGGCTGCAGCGGTCGCGGCGGTTCGAGAGTTGCTTGGCCAGCCTTTTCAAGCGCAGGTTCAGCTCCTGCTGGATCCAGAAGCGGGCCTTGAAGCCACGGTGATTCCGGTCCAGGCCGCCGCACGGTTGGGGCCGGGGCGGGCCTTGGCCACCAGTTGCTGTGACCCCGGAGAGGTGCTGGACCTCACCCGCGGCCTGCAGGTTTGGGTGGAGGCCAGTTGGACGGAGGCTGAGGGGGAACAGCCTTGGCTGGAGTTGCTGGCTGGGGAGGGCGTGGGTGTGCACGCAGCTTCCGGCGAGGCCTGCCTCTCGGCCTATGCCAGGCAATTGCTCGAGAGCAACCTTCGCCCGCTCCTGCCAGATCGCCGGGGTTTGCGGCTGACGCTCACCTTCCCGGAGGGGCGCCAACGGGCGGCGCGCACCAGCAATGCGGCCTTTGGTGTGGTGGATGGTTTGGCCCTGATTGGGACCCAGGCCCTGGTCCAGCGCAGTGCCGCGCCTGATCAACTGGACCAGGCCCGTCAGGAGTTGGCGCGTCGCAGTCAGGAGCCGGGCTGGAGCGGCGATCTGGTGCTCGTCTTGGGGGAAAACGGGCTGGATCTGGCCCCGCAGCATGGGCTGCCCCATGGCCTGTTGCTCAAGGCTGGCAACTGGATTGGGCCATTGCTGGTGGCTGCCGCTGAGGCAGGGGTCAGGCGCCTGCTCTTGTTTGGCTACCAGGGCAAGTTGATCAAGCTGGCGGGGGGCATCTTTCACACCCATCACCATTTGGCCGATGGACGGTTGGAGATCCTGGCGGCCCAGGCGGCCCAGCACGGGTGTTCCCTGGAGCAGATCCGGCTGCTTCTAGAGGCGGCCAGCGTTGATCAGGCCATCGCTGCGTTGGCCGAGCGTGATTCCGCCCTGGCCACTGGCTTGCAGCAGCGCTTGGCCGCCGTGATTGAGCAGCGGGCCGGGGCCTACCTGGCCAAGCACCATGACGCGGCTCCCCAGCTTGGGGCTGTCCTGTTTGATCGCAGCCGCAGCATCTGTGCCTGCGGCCCGGTCGGGGCTGCGCTGCTGGAGGGCTTTCGGGCCTGAGATCTAGGGTGATCTGAATGCCTGGGCCACAGCTGCTGGCCGCTCCATGTCAGACGTGACTCCAACCTCAATCGGTGAAACCAATCGTCATCCGGCGATTGTGATCCTTGATTTTGGTTCTCAATATTCCGAGCTGATCGCCCGTCGGGTCAGGGAAACCGAGGTGTATTCCCTGGTGATGGGGTACTCCACCAGCGCGGCTGAATTGAAGGCCCTGAATCCCAAGGGGATCATCCTGAGTGGCGGTCCCAGCTCGGTGTATGCCGAGCACGCCCCGAAGTGCGATCCAGAGATTTGGGATCTGGGCATTCCGGTTCTGGGGGTTTGCTACGGCATGCAGCTGATGGTGCAGCAGCTGGGCGGCTCTGTGGTGGCTGCCGGCCGCGCCGAGTACGGCAAGGCACCTTTATTTGTCGACGACCCCACCGACCTGCTCACCAACGTCGACGAGGGCTCGACGATGTGGATGAGCCATGGCGACTCCGTCGAGCGCTTGCCCGAAGGCTTCGTCCGTCTGGCCCACACCGAGAACACGCCTGAGGCCGCCGTTGCGGATCACCAGCGGCGTCTCTACGGCGTTCAGTTCCACCCCGAAGTGGTCCATTCCGAATGCGGAATGGCTCTGATTCGCAATTTCGTCTATCACGTTTGCGGCTGCCTGCCGGATTGGACGACGGCTGCCTTCATCGATGAGGCGGTTGCGGATGTGCGCCGTCAGGTTGGCGATAAGCGTGTCTTGCTCGCTCTCTCCGGTGGTGTCGACTCCTCCACCCTCGCCTTCCTCTTGCACAAGGCGATTGGAGATCAATTGACCTGCATGTTCATTGATCAGGGCTTCATGCGTAAAGGGGAGCCTGAATTCCTCATGGACTTCTTTGACAAGAAGTTCCACATCCGGGTCGAATACATCAACGCCCGTGAGCGCTTCATCAACAAACTCGCTGGGGTCACCGATCCCGAGGAGAAGCGCAAGCTGATTGGCACCGAATTCATTCGGGTTTTCGAGGAGGAGAGCAAGCGCCTTGGGCCCTTTGACTACCTCGCCCAGGGAACTCTGTATCCCGATGTGATCGAGAGCGCTGGCACCAACGTCGATCCCAAAACGGGCGAGCGGGTGGCGGTGAAGATCAAGAGCCACCACAACGTGGGTGGCCTGCCCAAGGATCTCCAGTTCAAGTTGGTGGAGCCCCTCCGGCGTCTGTTTAAAGACGAGGTCCGCAAGGTGGGCCGCACCCTGGGACTTCCCGAGGAGATCGTCGGCCGCCACCCCTTCCCCGGTCCTGGCCTGGCGATCCGCATCCTCGGTGAGGTGACGGACGACAAGCTCGACATCCTGCGCGATGCCGATCTGGTGGTGCGCGAAGAGATCAAAAACGCTGGTCTTTATCACGACATCTGGCAGGCCTTTGCGGTGCTGCTGCCGGTGCGCAGTGTTGGCGTGATGGGAGACAAGCGCACCTATGCCTTCCCGGTGGTGCTGCGTTGCGTCTCCTCTGAAGACGGCATGACGGCGGATTGGTCCCGCTTGCCCTATGACCTGCTGGAGAAGATCTCCAATCGGATCGTGAATGAGGTGAAGGGCGTGAACCGGGTGGTGCTCGACATCACCAGTAAGCCCCCCGGTACCATTGAGTGGGAATAATTCCCATCGCCTGAGCCATGGCCTAGGCCGGGTGACTCCGTTACCCTCGGGTCCCCCGGCCTAGGAGCCTTGACTGCCGCCCCACAGCAGGACATCCAGCTGCAGCGCCGCCTTCAGCAGGACAGCATTCAGCTGGCAGGCAAGGTGGTGTATCTGAATCCCTTCCTTTATTGGCGCCGTTTTGACGCCAATACCGATCGCTGGCTGCGGGAACCGGGGCAGCTGGCCGAGGATCAGATCACGACCAACCGGGTGCGCTTCTATCCCGAGTTGGATTGGGAGCTGCTCAACGAGACCGACCGTGCCGTGAAGGACGGGGCTGTAGAGATGTTCCTCAAGAGCCTGGAGCTGATCAGCACCTTTAACCCTGAGCTCACCCCCGGCCAGCTGCTGGAGGTGGAGCGCAAGATGGCCGTCACCAAGAAGAAGGCCTTTGAGCGTTGGGTCTCCAAGTCGCTCAAGCGTCGTCTGCAGCAGGAGGCCAGCGAGCGCCGTCGCTTCGATCGCGAACGCCTGATCCGTGACTGGAGCGAGTGGATGGTGCTGCCGGTGACGCGGCAGGCCCTGCTCCCCCTCTCGGCCTTAATGGTGATCGCGGTGGGTGCGGGCTGGTGGCTTGGCTCCCAGCAGTTCTGCCGTCAGCAGATCGTCCAGCCAGCCATCTCGCGCAGCGCGGGCTAGGCCAGCCAAATCGGGGATCAGGCGCCAGACTGGGCGCACTCAATGCCTCACTTCATGGGTTCCGACCCCCTCGACAGCCTGCGTTTGACCCTGATGCAGGAGGTCCTGCCGGTCGGGATGGCTGCGGTCGAGCGGGCCAAGCGCGGTGGCGCCCGTGATCTGGCTGATGCACTCTCCAAGGGTCCGGAGGGCCTCACGGAGCTCCGGGAGGAAGGGGCAGAGGCGGCCCGTCAGGTTCGTGAGCGTCTCGATCGGATCCAGCCTGGTTTGGGGAATCCGGTGATGAAGGTGCAGGTCACGGACGTGCCGGTGGAGCCGGCCCTGGCGAAGGATGCCGGAGAGGAGGAGTTGCAGCTGGCCCTGGCACGCATCTCCGAGCGGTTGACGTTGCTGGAGCAACGGCTCACGGAAGGGAGCTGAACCATTGGCCATCGCCTCCAACCCTCACCGCAGTGCCGGGCTCCAGCGTCAGCCCGCGATTCTGCTGGGTTTGGTGCTGTTCTTCGCTTCGGCGATGGTCGTGCGTCTGGGTTGGTTGCAGCTGCTCCATGGCAGCGAAAACCGGGAGCGCGCTGACGAGAACCGCATCCGCTTGCTGGCGCGTAACCCCGTCCGTGGGCGGATCTTGGACCGCCATGGACAGGTCCTGGTCTCGAGCCGCCTGATCTACAGCCTGTATCTGCAGCCCAAGGATCTGCCGAAGGGTTCTTGGCCCGCTCTGCGGGAGCGGCTGAGCGCTCTGATGAACATCCCCCAGAAGCAACTGGAGCAGCGCAAGCGTCGCGGTCCCGGCAAGCAGGAATACCGCATTGAGCTCGCCAGTGAACTGACGCCGGAGCAGGTCCTGCGCTTCCGGGAGCAGGCCAGCGACCTGCGGGGAGCCCAGGTGGATCTGGATGTCGTGCGCAGCTACCCCCACGGCTCACTTGGCGCCCACACCTTGGGCTACACCCAGCCCATCACTGAGCAGGAATACAAGGTTCTGGCCAAGCGGGGCTACAAGATCCGCGATCGCATTGGCCGCATTGGTGTGGAGGCCGCCTATGAGCAACACCTGCGGGGCACCTGGGGCGGCCAGATGGTCGAGGTCAACGCCATGGGTGAGATCCAGCGCGTCCTTGGCGATCGCCCCTCCAAGGCCGGCAAGGACTTGGTGGTCACGCTTGATCTCCCGCTCCAGCGGGCGGCTGAGGCGGCCCTGAAGGGCAAGCCCGGCGGCGCCATCGTTGCCCTGAATCCCAGGAGCGGGGCGATCTTGGCCTTGGCCAGTCGCCCCAATTTCGATCCCAACTTCTTCTCCAAGACCGTCACGACCCAGCGGGAGTACGACGCCCTCTTTGCCTCTCCCTCTAAGCCTCTCTTCAGCCGGGCGATGAATGCTTATGACCCTGGCAGCACCTGGAAGCCGGTGACCGCCTTCGCCGGGATGGCCTCGGGCAAGTTTCCGGCGAACACCAAGCTGATGACCCGCGGCTGCATCACCTACGGCGGGCACTGTTTCCCCGACCACAACGGTGCCGGCTTTGGCCTGATCGGCTACGAGGATGCCCTGCGCTTCTCGAGCAACACCTTCTATTACCAAGTCGGTGTTGGGGTGGGCTCGATGCCCCTCTATGACGCCGCGGTGAAGTTGGGATTCACGAAGCCCACGGGCATTGAGATCGGCTACGAGGAAAGCACCGGTCTGGTGGGCAATGAGCAGTGGGCCGCCAAGGGACGCACCTGGGGTAAGCCCGGCACCACCCCTTGGATCCCCGAGGACATGGCGAGCATGTCCATTGGCCAGTCCGTGGTCCAGGTCACCCCTTTGCAGTTGGCTCGGGCCTACGCCGTCTTTGCCAATGGTGGTTATCTGATCACCCCCCACTTGGTTGATCGCGGCTTGGATTGGACCGCTCCGCCTCGCCGCACCAAGGTGGACATCAAGCCCTCGACCCTGGCCACGATCAACCGCGGCTTGCGCAAGGTGGTTCAGGAGGGCACGGGCTATGCCATGAACCAGGCGGCGGAGTTGCCGCCCGTGGCGGGCAAGACCGGAACCGCCGAGGACAGCACAGGTGGCCCTGACCACGCCTGGTTTGCCTGTTTTGCCCCGTATCCCAACGGCGAGATTGTCGTGGTCGCCTTCGCCCAGAACACCCCTGGCGGTGGTTCAGTGCATGCCTTGCCCATGGCCCGCCAGGTGCTGCAGGTCTGGGCCCAGCAACGCAGCCGCTAGGCGAGGCTTGGTGCTGGTGCGTTGAGCACCTGGCGGTAGTAGCCACGCAGCTGCTCGGTGGCACCGGCCCAACCCCAGCGCTCGGCCTCGTCTCGGGCGTTGCGCCGCAGCTGTTCCCGCTGTCCTGGATCTCCGAGGAGCCGTTGGGTGGCGGCGCTCAGGCTTCCGGCGCCGCCATCGGCTCCATCGGGTTCATAGAGGCAGCCATTGACTCCATCGCTGACGATGTCCGGGATCCCGCCGCGGTTCGCTCCGACCACGGGGCAGCCTGCCGCCATTGCTTCGAGCAGCACCAAGCCCAGGGTCTCGGTGCTGCTGGGGAAGAGGAAGGCATCGGCGCTGGCGTAGGCGCTGGCCAGCTCTTCACCGGCGAGATAGCCCACGAAGTGGGTGGCACTGCCGGCGAACAAGGTCTCGAGTTGTTGGCGATAGGGGCCATCTCCCACCAGCGCCAGGCGTGCATCGGGCATCGCGTCGAGGACGGGGCGAATGCGCTCGATCTGCTTTTCGGCCGACAGGCGTCCGATGTAGAGCAGCAGCTTGCCGGTGTCGCTGCGGCCCGCCAGGAGACGATCGCGCATGGCCTGGCTGCGCAGCTCGGGCCGGAAGAGATCGGTGTCGACCCCCCGTTGCCAAAGATCCGTGTGCTGGATGCCCTTCTCACTCAGCTCGGCCACCATCGCGGTGGAGGTGCAGAGGTTCAGCTGAGCCTGGTTGTGGGCCATTTTCAGCAGCTCCCAGAGCACCGGCTCGAGCATGCCCAGGCCGTAGTGCTCCAGGTATTTGGGTAGGTGCGTGTGATAACTCGCCACCAGGGGATACCCCTTGGTCTTGGCGAGCCAGATTCCCCCCAGGCCGAGCACGGCAGGGTTGACGACGTGCACCAGATCAGGGGCAAAGGCCTCAAGCGCGTCGGAGACCGACGGCCTTGGCAACGCCAACTTCAGTTCTGGGTAGAGCGGGAGGGGCATGGCCGGAACCCCCACCACCTGGGCCCCCATGTAGGACTCAGGCGCCCCCTCAGGGCAGAAGATCATGACCTCGTCACCGGCCGCAACAAGGTGCTGCACCGTTTTGGTGAGCCGGGTCACGATCCCATCAACCTTCGGCAGGAAGGTCTCGGTGAAGAGGGCGATTTTCAAGGCAATCAGGTGGCCTTAATGGCTTGCTCCTGGGTCTTGGTCCAGGCAGAAGTGCAGAGGATGCGGTTGCGGTCGCAGCGATCGGCGTAGCGGGTGGCGATCTCCACCACTTCCTTCAGCAGGCCGTCATCCAGGGTGGTGGGGTTGAGGCCCAGCTCGATGAAGCAGCGGTTATCAACGATCAGGTCGTTTTCCACCGCCTCGTTGCGCGGGTTGGGGAGGTTGTTGACCTGGGCTCCGGTGAGGGCGGCGACTTTCTTGGCGAGCTCACCCACCTGATGGCTTTCGGTCATCTGGTTGAAGATCTTCACCCGCTCACCCTTGCTGGGGGGGTTCTCCAGGGCCAGCTGGACGCACTTCACCGAGTCACGGATGTGGATGAAGGCGCGGGTCTGGCCGCCGGTGCCGTGCACGGTTAGGGGATAGCCGATGGCCGCCTGCATCAAGAAGCGGTTGAGCACCGTGCCGTAATCACCGTCGTAGTCGAAGCGGTTGGTCAGGCGCGGGTCGCGGTCGGTTGCTTCGGTGTTGGTGCCCCAGACGATGCCCTGGTGCAGGTCGGTGATGCGGACCTGGTCGTTTTTGTTGTAGTAGAGGAAGAGCAGCTGATCCAGCGTCTTGGTCATGTGATAGACGCTGCCCGGGCTGGCCGGGTGGAGGATTTCCTCCTCGAAGCGGCTGCCATCGGGCTGGGGCACCTCCACCTTCAGGTAGCCCTCGGGGATGGTGGCGCCGCGGTGGGAGCCATAGCCATAGACGCCCATGGTGCCAAGGTGCACCACATGGCAATCGAGGCCGGTCTCAACGATGGCGGCCAGCAAGTTGTGGGTGCCGTTGACGTTGTTGTCAACGGTGTAGCGCTTGGTGGCGCTGCTCTTCATCGAGTAGGGCGCAGCCCGCTGCTCGGCGAAGTGCACCACGGAGTCGGGTCGCTCAGCCAGCAGCAGATCCACCAACCGCTGGTACTCATGGGCGATGTCCATGTGCACGAAGCGCATGGGCTTGCCGCCGATCTCCTCCCAGGCCTTCAGGCGTTCGCCAATGCTGGTGATGGGAGTCAGGGACTCCACTTCCAGGTCAATATCGATCTTGCGGCGGCTCAGGTTGTCGACGATGACCACATCGTGGCCCTGGTCGGCCAGGTTCACGGCACAAGGCCAGCCACAGAAGCCGTCACCGCCGAGAACGAAAACCTTCACCGCTGGACTCCTGCTGAACGAGCATTTGCTCCGTCAGGGCAAGCTACTACAGGGATTCAGCTGATTCCTACCGCAACGGCCATCATCAGGATCACCAACAGAGCGCCGCCGATCAGGAGCACTTTGCTGTTGGCGCCACGGGCCTCACCGGCCTCCATCACCTCCATCCGGGGCTCCCGGGCGAAGGCATTGAGCCTGCCGCCGTCCTCTTCTGTGACCTGCATCGCATGGGCAAGTGGTTGAGGCGACAGTACGGACGAAGTCGGGACTTGACTCGCACCTGTGCGGAAGCTTTATGTGCCGACCCGTCCGCCCGTCGGGGAACTGGGGTTGGCCTCGCCGCGGATGGGCAGACGGCCGGCATGAAAGGCGGTGCGTCCTGCTTCGCAGGCCATGGCCATCGCCCGGGCCATGGCCGCTGGATTCCCGGCTAGGGCGATGGCGCTGTTGATGAGCAGCGCATCGGCTCCCATTTCCATCGCTTGGGCGGCTTCGCTTGGGACCCCCAGGCCGGCATCGACGACGACCGGAACCGAAGCGTTCTCGATGATCAGGGCGATGTTGGCGGCATTGCGGATGCCTTGACCGGAACCAATCGGTGAGCCCAGGGGCATGACCGTCGCGCAGCCGGCCTCCTCCAGCCGTTTGGCCAAGAGGGGATCGGCATTGATATAGGGAAGAACGGTGAAGCCCTCCTTCACCAGCTGTTCCGCGGCCTCCAGGGTCCCGATTGGATCGGGCAGCAGGTGTTTGGAGTCGGGGATCACCTCCAGCTTGACGAAGGTGTTGTCCTCTTGTCCGGCCAACTTCGCGAGTTCTCGCCCCAGTCGGGCCACGCGAATGGCTTCCTCGGCGGTGGCACAGCCGGCGGTGTTGGGGAGCATCCAGATTCGACTCCAATCCACCGCTTCCATCAGGCCCTCATGGCCGGCGGCTTGGGACTGCACCCGTCGCACGGCCACGGTGACGATCTCGCAGGCGCTTGATTCGAGGCTGGCCTGCATGGCCTGCAGGCTGGGGTACTTACCCGTGCCCGTCATCAAACGGCTGCGGAAGCGTCGCCCGCCGATGATCAGGTCGTCAGCGTGCAGCGGCTCTGCAGACACAGGGATGTGATCAGCTGTGTTGAGACCGTACCGCGCAGCCCTGTCGTCCTTAGCGTGGGCCCACTTGATGGCGACACCGTGATCCCTTTGCTGTTGGCTGCAGTCCCGCTGACCACCGAGGCCATTGCTCCCAGTCAGAGCACCCCATACGAGGAAAACTTCGGCATGGCGGCCACCGTCCGCCAATTTGATCCGGTCGCGCGCGCGGCCCAGTTAGTACAGGAGCTGCCTCGGATTTGGTCGGGTAGCTACACGCCTTTTGGCCCCGCTCAAGCGGCCAGCGCACGCTTGACCCTTTCGTCGCTGAGGGCCTTAGGGCAAATGGTGGATGTCCGCGGCGAGATCACCCTTGGCTCCTCCACCATTCCTGTGCAAGGGAACTTGAATGCGGCGTCGGATCAACTGGATTTGCTGCTGCTTGGGGAATACCCCAGCGCAGATCTCCAGGACGGCGGCTCGTTTGCGGGTCTGCAGGGCTTCACCTTGTCCGGATGGTCGGCCCCTCGGCTCACGAACCCGGGCGGACAACTCGTGATGACTCCGGAGACCAGCGCCGCTCCTGCGATTCGCGGCCTGTGGTGATTTAGGCGGCCGTGCGCTCCAGGCGCTTGAGCCGACGCTTCGCTGTTTTGTTGGCGGCGTCGAGCTCGAGCACCTTGGCGTAGGTCTCTTTGGCCTCGTCGCTTTTCTGTTGCTTTTCCAGCGCGAAGGCCAGGTTGTTGAGGGCGACGGGGTAGTCCGACTTGGCCCGCAGGGCTGCGCGGTAGTGCTTGATCGCGCCGCTGTAATTGCTTTGGGCCGCCAGGGCAAAGCCCAGGGCGTTTTCGATCAGGGCCTGTGCCTCGCTGGGTTCGCCGCTGGCTCGCTTGGCGGCAAGCTTCAGGTTTTCCGTGGCTTGCCCGTAGAGGCGTTTGCGCAGCTGGACTGAGGCCAATTCGTAGAGGTCGCCGGCACTCTTGTCGCCGGCCTTGGCCTGGGCTTCGAGGCGTGCCAGGGCGGACTCGTCGCGGCGGACCCGCAGGATCTGCCGTGCGACGAGCACCGCAGCGGTGCCGAGCAACAACAAAAGCCCAATCAGGTAGGCCTGTGGGAGTGAAACATCCATGGACCGACCGGACTGGGCTTAGTTGTGATTGAAGGGGGCGTTCAGCTCTTGGCGGCGCCCACGACAGTGGCGAAGCTGGTGGGATCCAGCACGGCCAGCTGGGCCAGCATCTTGCGGTTCAGCTGTACGTCAGCCTTCTTCAGGCCACCGATCAGACGGCTGTAGCTCAGGCCATTCAGGCGAGCAGCAGCGTTGATACGTGCGATCCAAAGACGACGGAAGTCGCGCTTGCGGCGGCGACGGTCGCGGTAGGCGTTGCAGAGCGCCTTCATCACCCGCTGGTTGGCGGTCCGGAACAGGGTCCCGTTGCCACCACGGAAGCCACGCGCAAGGCGAAGGATCTTGTTGCGGCGTTTACGGGCGACGTTGCCCCTCTTAACGCGGGCCATGAATAGTTCTCAGTGAATGTTGAAACTGCTGTGAGGTGAAGCGATCAGCTGTAAGGGAGCATGGCCTTCACGTTGTCCGCATCACGCTCGTCAACCACGGCCATGGTGCCGAGGAAGCGCTTGCGCTTAGGGCTCTTGTGATCGAGCAGGTGATTGCGGAAAGCGTGCCGGCGCATGAACTTCCCGGTGCCGGTCGCTTTGAACCGCTTGGCGGCTGCTTTGCGGGTCTTTAGCTTCGGCATTGTCTACGCGCTCGTGCACAAACGATGAGAGTAAGACTTCAGAGTGCCTTCCGCCAACTCCCCCTAGGGTTTGGCCTGGATCCAGTCAGGCGATGCAGCGTTCCTTGATGGCGGTCCTCGCCGCGTCCTGTCTCCTGGCGGGCTGCCAAGGAATGGATGCCCAGGCCCAGGCCCTGACCCACCGGCCAGTGCCCGCCCCGCCAAGGGTGGATGGTGCCCAGCCCGTGCTCTGGGTGGCTCTAGCGGACCATCTGGCGGCCGCGCCGCTGCAGCTGGTGGCGGCTGCTTCAGTGGTGAGGTTCAGCGATGCCTCCGGCTTTCAAGCCAGTGGCCAGCGCCTGTCCTTGCGCTGGAGACCCAAGCCGCTGAGCGAGCCGCTCACGATTCGCCGGCGGGTGCTGGGGCCGTTCTCCAGCTTTGAGACCGCTGAGCAGGCCGCCCTGGCTTGGCGTCGTCTCGGAGCAAAGGCTGTGGTCGCCCACCCCGGGGAGTGGGAGGTCTGGGCTGCCCCGGACCAGCCTGTTCCGCCGGCCTACGGCTCCAAGGTTGAAGAGAAGGTTGTCAGTGAGGTCCTGACCCTGCAGCTGGAACGGCCCGATGGCTGGAGGGATCTCCAGGGGCCTGTTCGGATTGAAGCCTCCGGTGGCCTGCGCTGGAAGGGCGGTGTCTTCCAGGGGCCCTTCCGCCTGCAGCCCGACGCCTATGGCAGTTGGACCCTGGTGGAGCAGGTGCCCTTAGAGCGCTATCTCCACGGTGTCGTGCCCCATGAGATCGGTGCTGGAGCGCCGCCTGCGGCTTTGGCTGCCCAGGCGGTGTTGGCGCGCACTTGGGCCCTGGGCAATCAGCATCGTTTTGCCCTGGATGGCTACCACCTTTGCTCGGATACCCAGTGCCAGGTCTATAGCGATCCACGCCTGGCCCGCGCGGGGGTGAAGCAGGCCATTCGATCGACCCAGGGCCAGGTGCTGACCTGGCAAGGGCAACCGATCCATGCCGTCTATCACGCCAGTAACGGAGGAGTCAGTGCCGACGAGGACGAGGCCTGGACCTTGCCCGAACTCGCCTATCTGGAGCCCGCTTTTGATCGGGCCGGAGGCCCTCCCCAGGGATTGGCTTTGCCCCTCACCCAGCGTCAGCAGGTTCGATCGGTCTTGGCGGCGACAGCGGGTGTCTATGGCCAGAACCACCCCTACTTCCGCTGGCAGCGCGTCCTCGGGCAGGACGCCTTTGCCCGTGCCCTGGGTACGGGAGCGGCCGCCGTTGGATCGCCGGTGAAGCCGGTTGTTCTGGAGCGGGGCCCGAGTGGTCGCGTGGTGCGGTTGGCCCTCAGGGGGCCCCTGGGAGAAAAGGTGCTGGTGCGGGATGCCATCCGCCGCACCCTGCGTCGCTTACCCAGCACCCTCTTTGTGATTGAACCCGCCGGGGCAGGTCTTTGGCGCTTCGAGGGAGGTGGTTTTGGCCATGGCGCTGGTTTGTCTCAGGCCGGCGCCATCGATTTGGGAGGACGGGGTTGGAGCGTGAAGCAGATCCTTCGTCACTACTACCCGGGAACGGAGTTGGTTCCTCTGCCATCCATCAAGGCTGCGAAGGGGGGCTCTTAGAGTCCGCACATCCTTGGGATCGCCATGGCCGCTGGGGGCACAGCCACAGGAGCGCGCCGACTGCAGGCCTCCCTCTTTCTCCTCTGCTGTTGCGGTGCGGCAGCGGCTCCCCATCGTCTGCCTGCCTCCCAGGCCCTCTGGCCTGCCACGGCCCTGACGCTGCTGCTGGGTCTGTACGTCCTGCGCGCCGTCTTTCTTCCAGCACTGAGAGGTGCGAAGGCGGAAGGCCCAGCCGTTTTGGAGGCGTTGCCCGCCGTTGATCTGGTGGTGGCAGCCCGCGATGAAGAAGCTGTGATTGGTCGCTTGGTGGAGCGACTGGCCGCTCTGAGTTACCCGGCCGATCGCCTCAAGATCTGGATCGTCGATGACGGCAGCGAAGACCGCACCCCAGAGGTCCTGAGCGAGTACCAGGCCCGTTTCCCTCAGCTCCAGGTCCTGCGCCGTCCCCGCGATGCGGGCGGCGGCAAGTCGGGCGCTCTGAACGCGGTGCTGCCGAACCTCCAGGGGCGTTGGCTCTTGGTCCTGGATGCCGATGCCCAGTTGCAGCCGGATCTGCTGGAGCGTTTGGTTCGCTTTGCCGAGCAGGGCGGTTGGTCCGCCGTGCAGCTGCGGAAGTCCGTGGTCAATCCCGACCTCAATTGGCTGACCCGCGCCCAGGCCATGGAGATGGCCCTCGATGCCGTCATCCAGCAGGGCCGACTGTTCTCCGGCGGTGTTGTTGAGCTTCGGGGCAATGGTCAACTGCTCCAGCGGGAGGCGGTGCTCAGCTGCGAAGGCTTCAACGAAGCCACCGTCACCGATGACCTCGACTTGAGTTTCCGTCTGCTGGTGCAGCAGCAACCGGTTGCCCTGCTCTGGGATCCCCCGGTGCAAGAGGAGGCGGTGACCGCTTGGAGTGCCCTCTGGCGCCAGCGGCAACGTTGGGCCGAGGGGGGACTGCAGCGTTTCTTCGATTACTGGCCTCAGCTGACCGGAAGCGAGGTCTCTGCGGCGCGCAAGCTCGATCTGAGTTGCTTTTTTCTGCTGCAATACGCCCTGCCCGTGATGGCCGCAGCCGATGCCCTCACGGCCCTGATCACGCGCACGCCACCGCTGAGTTGGCCCCTGTCCTTTGTGGCCTTTGGCCTCTCGGGCGGAGCGATTTTGGCGGGCTGCTCCCGCCGCTCCGAAGGACCGGACCTCCCCGCGATGGGCCCGATCAACCTGGCCTGGGGCATTGCCTATCTGGGCCACTGGTTCGTGGTGATTCCCTTCACCACCCTCCGGATGGCGCTGCTACCCAAGCGGCTGGTCTGGGCCAAGACCCTGCATGTAGGGGCTGAGCCTGATCAGGCCGCGGCTTGATCGTCGCTTAGTTCCGGCAGGGGATCCTGCAGGTTCACCACTTCGCCGTTGAAGAATTCGGCTAGCCGCTTGGCCTGGTCATCGATCAGCCCATGGGGTTTCCGTTCAGGCGGCGCTGCTGGTGTTGCTGCCGGTGCTGCTGAAGTGGGTGCCGGAGTCGGAGCCTCAGCAGGCTCTGGAGCCGGAGTCTGGGGTTGGGGAGGGGTAGCAGCGGCTGGAGGGTCCTGCGGAGGCTCCGGTGGTGGCGGTGGTGTCTGCGCTTGAGGCGCGGGCTGTGGCGCAGGCGCGGGAACGGGTGGGGCCGGCGCTACGGGTGCTGCGGGTGCGGCCCCGGCCTCGAGAACCACCTGCCTTGGGCTGCCCAGGGCGGAGGCGACGGCTTTCTCCAGCAGGGGTAGGCGGCTCTGGACCATGGCGGTCCAGTTGCCGGCGACCTGAACGACGGCGCGCTGGCTGTCGAGGCGGGCCAGGGAGGCCTGCTGGGAGAGGAGCATGCGGGTCGAGGGCAGCTCCAGCCCCGCCAGGATCTGCTGCCAGAGGGCGGCCAGATCTGGGGTCTCCGTGCTGGTTGCCGTGACCGGTTCAGGGGCAGGAGCGGCAGCCGGCGGAGCTATGGGCTCAACGACGACGTCTGGGGCAGGCGGTGCGGGAGCCGGGGCTGCTGGTGTGGGGGCTGCCGCCTGCGGGGTCGGGCGGGGGCTGGTCGTGGGGACACTGGTGGCGACGGCGACGGCGGGTTCAGCCAAGAGACCCAGGAGAAGCACCTCAAGCCAGAGCCGGGGCTGCACGCTTTGGCGCAGTTGCTGTTCGCTGCCTTTGAGTTGCGCCTGCCAGCGCAGCAGGGTCGCTTTGCCGATGCTGCGGGCGAGGTCCGGCAGCTCCCCTCGGATTTGCGGAGAGAAGCTCGTGAGCTCCAGGCGATTGGGGGCAACCCCCGCGAGCACTAGATCCCGCAGCAGGCCGGCCATTCCCTGCAGCACGGCACCGGGTTCACGGCCGCGCTCGAGCAGGTTGCGGATCGCTTCGATCACCCCCAGCGGCTCGGCCCCGGCGAGGGCCTGGGCCAGTTGCAGCAGTTCCTGCTCGGGCACGGCCCCCAGCAACTCCCAGACCGCCGTCGGTTCGACCGGCCCGGGTAGCAAGCTCAGCTGATCCAGCAGGCTTTCGGCATCCCGCAGGCCCCCCTGGGCCCGCTGGGCCACCACATGCAGGGCTTCTGGCGTGATTTGGATGTTCTCTTCCTTGGCAATCCAGCCCAGGTGTTGCTCGAGGGCATCGAGGGGAATGCGCCGGTAGTCGAAGCGTTGACAGCGGCTGAGGATCGTGGGGAGGACCCGCTGCGGTTCGGTGGTCGCCAGGACGAAGACCACCCGCGGGGGCGGCTCCTCCAGGGTCTTCAGCAGGGCGTTGAAGGCCGCGGTCGAGAGCATGTGGCACTCGTCGACCACATAGACCTTCCAGCGGGCTTGAACCGGGGCAAATCGAGAGCGTTCAATCAGCTCGCGGATGTTGTCGACACCGGTGTTGGAGGCGGCGTCGATCTCGATGACATCGAGGGCATTGCCGTTGGCAATGGAGGTGCAGAGCTCACAGCTGCCGCAGGGCTCTGGGGTCGGATGATCCGAGCTGAGGCAGTTGAGAGAGCGCGCCAGGATGCGGGCGCTGGAGGTTTTCCCTGTCCCTCGGGGCCCACTGAAGAGGTAAGCCGGCGCAATGCGACCGGAGCGCAGGGCATTGCCCAAGGTCGCGGCGATCGCCTCTTGCCCCACAAGCTGGTCAAACCGCTGCGGGCGGTACTTGTGGTGGAGCGGTTGGTAGGCGGCCGGCATCGCTGGAGGCTACTGGCCCTCGACGCCTCTGTTCGGGTTTGAATCCTGCTCCTGATCTGTCAGGAGGCGCTCGAGCTTGGCTTCCATCTCCTCCACCTCGCTGAGCTGATCCGCCAGGGTCTGAGCAGCCAGGCGCAGTCGCTGGAATTGGGGTTGCTCAGCTCCGGCCCCCCAGCGCTCTTCGGCGCGGGACAGCTCGGACTCCAGTTTGGTTTGCAGCTTCAGCCGCAGGGCATCAAGTTGCTCCAGGCTGCGTCTGATGAGTTCGCGTCCCTTCTCCAGCTGGCTCGCCTCCAGGCGTCGCCCCTGACGCAGGAGCAGCTTGGCGCCGCTCAGGACCGCAGCAGGCATGAACTGGCCCAGGGCGAGGGCCCCCCAGCTGCCGGCCTGGAGGACCTCCTCCACCTGGGCGCTGCGATGGCGTCCGGTTTTGCACCAGTGGGCGAAGTGTTCGCAGTTGTTGAAGAGCAGGTTGTAGTTCTGCTCCCCCAGTCGCCCCATGGCTCGGCGCAGGGTTTGCCCTGCCGGCAAACAGGCCCCCTCGGGGTAGGACACCACCGTTAAGGGTTGGCCGCGGCTGAATGCGTCGAGGGGGCTGCGCAGAATCTCACGCCCCTCGAGGTAGTGGGCGACGCTGCCGTCCCCGAGGTCGATGCCGTGGTGATTGAAGAGGCCGTGCTGCCGCGGCACCTCAAGGTGATCAGCGGCAGCCACGGAGCCCTAGGCCGATTCCTGTTGCGCGGACTCGCTGCCCGGAAGAGGGAGGATCTTGGCCTGGGTGCGTTCCTCCACCAGGGCCCGGGTGACCGTGAAGGCCTTGGTGCTCTTGTCGGACGGCAGTTCGTACATCAGGTCGAGCATCAGTTCCTCGACGATCCCGCGCAACGCCCGGGCGCCGGTCTTGCGGCGGTGGGCCTCGGCGGCGATGGCTTCAACGGCCCCGGGCTCAAACTCCAGCCGCACGTCGTCCATGCTCAGCAGCGTCTGGAACTGCTTCACCAGGGCGTCGCGGGGCTCGGTGAGAATCGCCTCGAGTGCGTGGTTGTCGAGGGGCTCGAGCACTGCGTTCACCGGCATGCGGCCAATGAACTCGGGGATCAGGCCGTACTTGACCAGGTCGTCGGGCTGGAGGTGGCGCAGGACCTGGGCGGCCTGTTGGTCCTTGCTCTGGCGGCCGCGGCGGCCGCCTTCGGGGATGAAGCCGATGGCGTTCCGGCCCATCCGGCGCTGGACCACGTCATCGAGGCCGACGAAGGCACCACCGCAGATGAACAGGATCTGGCTGGTGTCGATCTGAATGCAGTCTTGGTAGGGATGCTTGCGGCCCCCTTGGGGGGGGACGTTGGCCACGGTGCCCTCCAGCAGTTTCAGCAACGCCTGCTGAACGCCCTCCCCGGAGACATCGCGGGTAATCGAAGGGTTCTCGCTCTTGCGGGCGATCTTGTCGATCTCGTCGATGTAGATGATTCCGCGCTGGGCCTGGTCAACGTCCAGGTCAGCTTTCTGCAGCAACCGCAGCAGGATGTTCTCGACGTCCTCCCCGACGTAGCCGGCTTCGGTCAAGGTCGTGGCATCGGCCACGGCGAAGGGCACATCCAGTAACTCGGCCAGGGTCTGCGCCAGCAGGGTTTTGCCGCAGCCCGTGGGGCCGATCAGGAGGATGTTGCTCTTGTGCAGCTTGGTGGCGGTTTCGTTGCTCTCGCCCTTGCCGTCGCCCTGCCAGGCCAAGCGCTTGTAGTGGTTGTAGACCGCAACGGAGAGGACCTTCTTGGCTTCCTCCTGCCCCACGACCTGGGCGTCGAGGTGGGCCTTGATGTCTTGGGGTTTGGGGATTTCGGCCAGCGTCGGAGCAGGCTTACTCGCTTTTTTGGCGGGAGCTTTGCCCTTGGCTTCCTGGGCTTGGCGGCCAGCGCCGGCGCCACCATGGCCCTCAACCAGCTCTTCGTCGAGGATCTCGTTGCAGAGATCGATGCACTCGTCGCAGATGTAGACGCCAGGGCCGGCGATCAGTTTGCGCACCTGGTCTTGCGACTTCCCGCAGAAAGAGCACTTCAGGTGGGCGTCGAACTTGGCCATCGGGCAAGGGCTGTGGCGGCGTTGAGCGGGAGGGCTTCGGGGCGGTGTCCCGAAACTTCAGGATCGGTGTGATCCAGCGCTTCGTCAGCCGTCCTTAAGGATCAAACCGGGGTCGTATCGGTGACGACACGATCGATCAGGCCGTATTGAACCGCTTCTGCCGGGGAAAGGAAGTAGTCGCGGTCGGTGTCTTCAGCGATTTTCTCCAGGGGTTGGCCGGTGTGTTCGGACATCAGGCCGTTGAGGGTCTCCTTCAAATAGAGAATTTCCTTGGCCTGGATTTCGATGTCGACAGCCTGTCCCTGGGCTCCGCCAAGGGGTTGGTGGATCATGATCCGCGCATTCGGGAGCGCCAGGCGCTTGCCCTTGGTGCCGCCGGAGAGCAGAAAAGCTCCCATGGAGGCGGCCAGGCCATAGCAAATGGTGACGACGTCGGGCGCGACCTGCTGCATGGTGTCGTAGATCGCCAGACCCGCTGTCACTGATCCCCCAGGGGAGTTGACGTAGATCTGAATGTCTTTCTCGGGGTCCTCTGCCTCGAGAAACAGAAGCTGGGCAACCATGGCGTCGGCCACCTGGTCATCAATGCCGCTGCCCAGAAAGATGATGCGTTCCCGCAGCAGACGGGAATAGATGTCAAAGGCCCGATCGCCTCGGCCGGATTGCTCAACCACGGTGGGGAGCACACCCGGTGCAGCGGTCGGACCAGTGACGATCGAGGATTGGGGCCCTTGGCCCAGCCAGCGGTTCTGGATTGGGTGAGGAGTGCTGGCGTTGATCACTCGGCCGGACTGGAGTCAGTCCGGCCAATCTATGGGGATCAGGCCTCGGTGGTGGCCGCCTCGGCGTCGTCGGCCTTGGCTTTTTTCTTCGCAGCCGGCTTGGCTTTGGCCTTGGGCTTCTCCTCGGAGGCCTCAGCCGCCTTCTCCGTGACGGTGGAGTTGCTCTCGAGCCAGCCCAGGAGCTTCTCGCGCATCAGATCCTCCTGAACCGCCTGGCGCAGACGGTTGGGATCAATCCGGGAGCTGTCGCTGAAGCCCCGGCTCAGTTCCTTGACCTTGGCGTCGATCTCGCTGGCTTCCAGTTCCAATTTCTCGGCCGCGGCGAGGGCCTTGAGGGCCAGGCTGCGCTTGAGGCGCTCCTCGGCTTCAGGGCGGGAGCTTTCGCGCAGGCTTTGGATCAGCTGAGGGGTGAAGAGCTTTTTGACGTCCATCCCTTGCTGGGCCAGTTGGCCAGCGGTTTGCTCCAGGAGGGTGACGATTTCCTCTTGGACGAGGGTCTCGGGCAGTTCCACCTCCAGTTGCTCCACCAGGGCGGCGAGCAGGGCGTCGTGGCGGTTGGACTGGTGGCGGCGCTCGGCGTCTTCCTTCAGCCGGGTCTCCAGATCGCTGCGCAGTTCGGCCAGGGTTTCTTTGTCGCTGGCCTGCTGGGCGAAGGCGTCATCGAGGGCCGGCAGCTCACGGCTCTTCAGCTCGCTCAGGGTGATGTCGAAGCTGGCTTTGCGGCCGGCTGCATCCTCCTGGGCGTAATCCTCGGGGAACTCGCACTTAATGGTTTTGCTGTCGCCAGCCTTCATGCCGATCACCCCTTCCACGAAGCCGGGGATCATGCGGCCCTCTTCCAGTTCCACCTCCATGGCGTCGCCGCTTCCGCCTTCGATGGCTTCGCCGTTGTCGCTGTAGGTGCCCTTGAAGCTCAGGACCGCCACATCACCGGCGGCCGCGGCGCGGCCTTCGACTGGCACCAGGGTGGCCATCTGACGGCGGGACTGCTCGATCAGCTCATCGACGCGAGCTGGATCGAAGCTCACGGATTCAGCTTCAGCCTTCAGGCCTTTGGTGCTCTTGAGCTTCGGAGTGGGCTCCACATCCATCTCAAGGGTCAAGGTCAGTTCTTGACCGGGCTCAAAGCGCTCGAGCAGGGACTCGAAGCCACCGTCCAGGGCGGGTTGGCCGATGGCGGGGATCTCGGCTTGCTTCAGGGCGTCCTTGAAAACGCTGTCGACCAGAGACTCCAGGGCAGTGGCCCGAATCTGCAGGGGGCCGATTTGCTGCATCAGCACAGCGCGGGGCACCTTGCCCTTGCGGAAGCCGGGGAGTTTCACGCTGCGGCTCAGCTTCTCGACAGCCGCGTTGTGGCTCCCTTGGGTGCGTTCACCAGGAACGGCGATCTCGATGGCCATCCGGCTGCCGGGACGGGCGCTGGTGCTCAGCTTCAGGTCTGCCTGTTTGGCAGTGGCTTTACTGGCGGTGCTAGCGGCAGGGCTCATGGATGTGATCGAGACGGCGGGCCGATGGGTCGGCTGGGGCAGCCCACGATCCTAATTAGTCACCTGTGACGAGCTCCAACAGGGCTGTACGCCCTCGGCCTTGGCCACGTATTGTCTTGAGCAAGAACCAGTGACCTGAAGAGTTTTGTGGCGGTGTCCCTCGGGACTCCGAACAGCTTCTGCAGGTTGTGCATCCGCCTTTACCGGGATGCTCCACCGTTCGTCTTTCTCGGTCTTGGGTTCGTTGATCGCGCTCACCGTTGATTTTTCGCTCCACCTCTTCTCTCCTTCCACCCCCCTCTGCTGATCGACGCTTCTGATTCAGCCTTTCCCCGTTTCAGCCCTTCTCTCTGTTTGACGGATTCCGCCTCCGAGTGAGGCCCTGTTCAGATCCCAAGGCATAGAGCTCTCCATCTTCCTTGCACCTCCGTTGACTTCCACCGACGTCCGTTCGCTACCCAGCCGTCCCCTGCATGTCGCCGTTCTTGGGGCGACGGGTGCCGTCGGCCAAGAGTTGTTGACCCTGCTCCAAGAGCGGGCGTTCCCCGTCGGTCAACTCACCCTGCTGGCCTCGCCGCGTTCGGCCGGACAAACCCTGGAATGGAACGGCCAGGTCCTGACGATTCAGCCCGTGAGTGCTGAGGCCTTCGCGGGCGTTGATGTGGTCCTGGCTTCGGCCGGTGGCTCCGTGTCCAAGCAGTGGGCGCCTGTGGCGGCTGCGGCTGGTGCAGTGGTCATCGACAACTCCAGCGCCTTTCGCATGGATGCTGGCGTTCCTCTGGTGGTGCCAGAGGTGAATCCCCATGAGGCTTTCCGCCATCAAGGGGTGATCGCGAATCCCAACTGCACCACGATTTTGATGACGCTGGCCTTGGCGCCTTTGGCCGCCCGCCGGGCCATGCGCCGTGTTGTGGTCAGCACCTACCAATCCGCCAGTGGTGCAGGAGCCCGTGCCATGGAGGAGCTCAGTGAGCTCAGTCGCACTGTCCTCGACGGTGGCACGCCCATGAGCAGTGTTCTGCCCTACTCCCTGGCGTTCAATCTCTTCCTGCACAACTCTCCTCTTCAGGACAACGGCTACTGCGAAGAGGAGCTCAAGATGGTCAATGAAACCCGCAAGATCATGGGTCTGCCGGATCTGCGTATTTCGGCCACCTGCGTTCGCGTTCCGGTTCTGCGGGCCCACTCCGAGGCGATCAACATCGAGTTCTGCGAGCCCTTCCCCGTCGAGGAGGCGCGGACGTTGCTCAAGGACGCCCCCGGCGTTGAGTTGATTGAAGACTTCAGCTCGAATCGCTTCCCCATGCCCACGGACGTCACCGGGCGTGATCCGGTGGCCGTTGGACGTATCCGCCAGGACCTCAGCGAACCCAACGCCCTCGAGGTCTGGCTGTGCGGTGACCAGATCCGCAAGGGGGCGGCCCTCAACGCGATTCAGATCGCTGAGCTTCTTCTCGATCCGGCGGCCGCGGCGGCTGCGGCTCAGGCCACGGCTGGAGCCTCCGCATGATCCGCCCCTTGACCCCCGGCGCGAACTCCCCTGCTCCGTTCGGTCGTGTGATCACCGCGATGATCACTCCCTTCGCGGTCGATGGCTCGGTGGACCTGCCGATGGCGGCCAAGCTGGCGAGTCATCTGGTGGAGCACGGTTCCGATGGTCTGGTGATTTGTGGCACCACCGGCGAGTCCCCCACCCTGAGTTGGGATGAACAGCACCAACTGTTCTCCGCCGTGAAGGAGGCCGTCGGTGTTCGCGCCAAGGTGTTGGCGGGAACGGGCAGTAATTGCACGGCCGAGGCCGTGGAGGCCATCGGTGAAGCGGCAGCCCTCGGTGCCGATGGCGCCCTGGTCGTCGTGCCCTACTACAACAAGCCTCCCCAGGAAGGCCTTGAGGCCCATTTCCGGGCCGTGGCCCAGGCGGCGCCCCAGACGCCACTGATGCTGTACAACATTCCTGGCCGCACCGGTTGCAGCCTCAATCCAGAGACCGCCGCACGGTTGATGGATTGTCCGAACGTGGTCAGCTTCAAGGCCGCGAGCGGCACGACTGAGGAGGTCAGCGCCCTGCGTGCGGTCTGCGGCGAGCGTCTGGCGATCTACAGCGGTGACGATGCGCTGACGCTGCCGATGATGGCCGTCGGCGCCGTTGGCGTGGTCAGCGTGGCTAGCCACATTGCAGGCGATCAGATCCAGCGCATGGTTCAGGCCTTCCTGGCCGGAGAACTCAGTGCCGCCCTGGCCGTGCATGAGCAACTGCTTCCGCTCTGCAAGGCCCTCTTCTGCACCACCAATCCCATTCCCGTGAAGGCGGCTTTGGAACTGAGCGGTTGGCCCGTTGGTGCCCCACGTCTTCCTTTGGTTTCTGCATCGAGCGATGTGCGCGAACAACTCACCTCCGTCCTGGCAGCCCTGCGTCCCACTTGACGCCAAGGCCGACCTGACCTGTTGCTGAGCAACCCCTTTCTCAACGTTTGTTCCCCGTGCGGCTGAGCCGCCTCCCCTTTTCTGAATGACTTCTCAAACCCCTGGCCGTAACGGCGCCGCCAAGCAGCCCCACCTGCGGGTGATCCCCCTTGGTGGCCTGCACGAGATCGGCAAGAACACCTGTGTGTTCGAGTACGGCGACGACATCATGCTCGTGGATGCCGGCCTGGCCTTCCCCAGTGATGGCATGCACGGCGTGAACGTCGTGATGCCAGACACCAGCTATCTCAAGGAGAACCAGAAGCGCATCCGCGGAATGATCGTGACCCACGGTCACGAGGACCACATCGGTGGTATTTCCCACCACCTCAAGAACTTCAACATCCCGGTGATCTATGGCCCCCGGCTGGCCATGTCGATGCTCCAGGGAAAGATGGAAGAGGCCGGCGTCACCGACCGCACCACCATTCAGACCGTGGGTCCGCGGGATGTGGTGAAGGTGGGCCAGCACTTCTCGGTGGAGTTCATCCGCAACACCCACTCGATGGCGGACAGCTTCTCGCTGGCCATCACCACCCCGGTGGGGACGATCATCTTCACGGGTGACTTCAAGTTCGACCACACCCCGGTCGACGGTGAGTATTTCGATATGGCCCGCCTCGCCCACCATGGCGAGCAGGGTGTCCTCTGCCTGTTCAGTGACTCCACCAACGCTGAGGTCCCTGGCTTCTGTCCTCCTGAGCGCTCGGTCTTCCCGGCCCTCGATCGCCATATCGCCCAGGCCGAAGGTCGGGTGATCATCACTACCTTTGCGAGCTCCATCCATCGCGTCGCGATGATCCTGGAGCTGGCCATGAAGAACGGCCGCAAGGTCGGCCTCCTGGGCCGCTCCATGCTCAACGTGATCGCCAAGGCCCGTGAATTGGGCTACATGCGCGCTCCGGATGATCTGTTTGTCCCGATCAAGCAAATCCGTGATCTGCCCGATCGCGAGACCCTGTTGCTGATGACCGGTAGCCAGGGTGAGCCCTTGGCTGCCCTCAGCCGCATCTCCCGTGGCGAGCACCCCCAGGTGCAGGTCAAGAGCAGCGACACGATCATCTTCTCCGCCAGCCCGATCCCGGGGAACACCATCTCCGTGGTGAACACCATCGACCGGCTGATGATGCTGGGCGCCAAGGTCGTCTACGGCAAGGGCGAGGGCATCCACGTCTCTGGCCACGGCTTCCAGGAGGACCAGAAGCTGATGCTGGCCCTCACCCGTCCCAAATTCTTCGTGCCGGTGCACGGCGAGCACCGCATGCTCGTCTGCCACAGCAAGACCGCCCAGTCCATGGGCGTTCCGGCCGACAACATGCTGATCATCGACAACGGAGATGTTGTTGAACTGACGGCCGATTCGATCAAGAAGGGCGAGCCCGTTAAGGCGGGCATCGAACTGCTCGACGCCTCCCGTAATGGCATCGTCGACGCCCGTGTTCTCAAAGAGCGTCAGCAGCTCGCCGACGACGGCGTCATCACAATGCTCGCCGTGATCAGCACCGACGGTGTGATGGCGGCGCCTCCGCGGGTCAACCTGCGGGGCGTGGTCACCGCCGCGGATCCCCGCAAGCTCAGCCTCTGGACCGAGCGGGAAATCACCTGGGTGCTCGAGAACCGCTGGCAGCAACTGTCCCGGAACACCGGTGGCAAGGCTCCGGAAGTGGACTGGATGGGCGTCCAGCGCGAAATCGAAGTGGGTCTGCAGCGTCGCCTGCGCCGCGAACTGCAAGTCGAGCCGCTGATCATCTGCCTGGTGCAGCCCGCCCCTGGTGGCACCCCGGCTTACAAGGGCCGTGCGGATGCAGAGCCCGACACCCGTCCGGCCCCCCGCGGTCGCCGCGACGGCAACCGCGACCGGGATCGGGATCGCACGCCCCGCCGTGAACTTGCTCCTGTCGGTGCTGCCGCCTCCGTCGCTTCGGCTGCCCCTGCGCCTGAGCCGGTGAAGGCTGCTCCTGTTGCGGCTGCTCCCAAGGTCGAGGAACCTGAAATCGCCGGCCGCACCCGTCGTCGCCGCTCCGCCGCGAGCTGACTGCTGCTGCGGCCCTAGGGCCGTTTCAGCCTGAAGAACCGTCTCCAGTTGCTCCCCTCATGGAGGGGCTCCTGGGGGCGGTTTTCGCTGAAGGGCAGCTCCACCACCAGGTTTCCTTGGCTGTAGTCGGGCCACTCACGCTCGGCTGGCGCCGCGTCGTCCGTTGGCTGAGGCTCAAGCTCAGGTTCATCGGCGAGGACCTCGACGTTGGGTGCGGCATCGCCCCAGGGCGTTGCAGGCGAGCCGTCAATCACCGTCGGCGTTGCGATGACGGGTGGTGGTCCACTGGCGGGCACCTCAGTCCAGGCCGCCTGCAGGGCGGTGAGGGCCTCCTGGGGTTCGCTGAGTTGGTTGAGCCAGGGGGTGGCAGGAAGTTCGGGCAGATCCCCAATGGCTTGCTGGGAGCTGGGCTCCTCCTGGGCTGCTGGTTGCAGTTGACAGCGCTGGAGCCCGGCCTGGGCGAGGTCCACCAGGGTGGAGGGGGCCGTGCCGCCTGCCACCGCTTGGTAGTAGGCCTGGGCGTCCTGGGGCTGGCCCAGTCCGTAGAGGTGAATGTGACCCGTTAGCAGCTGGAGCCGGCTGAGGGCGGTCTCTGACTCAGGCCCGGAGGCGCTGGCTTGCAGCTCGTGCAGCAAGGCCTCAGCCCCCTGGAGCGCATCGCTGAAGCGCCCTTCTCCGTAGGCCCGTTCAATGGCTGCGTAGCGATCACTGCTTGCGCTGCTCATGGCGTTGCGCCGTTCCCGCTCCGGTTTAGGTCGTTTTGCCAGACCTGGCCGCGCTTCTTCAGGGCTCCAGCCAGATCAGCTCGCGGTTCCAGCGCAGGGAGCGCCCCCGGCTGAGATCCCACTGGCCAGGACCGCAGTGGGGCGGCAGGCGATGGAGAAGCTGCTCCAACTGTTCGGCGTTGCCCAGGCTGAGGCCCTGGCGAGTCAGCCAGTGGTGCAGCAGCAGCCGTTGATTGCTGAGGGTCAGGCTGCTGAGGGGGCGTCGCTTTAACGCCGGCTGAGCCTGGGCCGTTTCGGTTTGCAGGCTGCCCAGGGCGAGATCCACCAACTGCTCGCTGCCGTCCTGTTCTTGGGCCAGCCGTTCGCTCAGTTGGCTGATGCGTTCGCTGGCTCCCGGGTGGAGGGCCTCAAGGACAGGCAGCACCTCGTGGCGGATCCGATTGCGACTGAAGCGCGGGTCGCTGTTGCTGGGGTCCAGCCAAATCGGCAGGCCCAGCTGCTCGCAGAGCTGGACGGTGTCACTGCGGGAGAACCCCAGCAGTGGGCGGACCAGTTCAATCGTGCCGCTGAGCGTGCGCCGTTGCCGGAGGCTGGAGAGGCCGCGGCGATGGCTGCCGCGGGCGAGTTGGAGCAGGACCGTCTCGCTGCGGTCGCTGGCGGTGTGTCCGGTGACGACCCTGCGGCAGCCCAGGCGCTGGGCGTGGGTCTGGAGCTGCCCATAGCGCCAGTCGCGGGCTGAGGCTTCATCCCTCTTTGGACTCTCCCAGTCGTCGACCTGGATCGGCAGGCCCTGGTCCTGGGCCCAGGCCTGGAGTTCGCGGGCCTGCTGCTCGGCTTCAGGGCGCCAACCATGGTTGCCGTGCCAGAGCTGCAGCGGCCAGTGGTGGAGGCGTTTTAGGTCGTTCAAGAGCCCCACCAGGGCCATGGAGTCTTGGCCACCGGAGACGGCCAGCAGCAGGGGCTCCCCATCGGGCAGCAGATCCTGCTGCTGGAGCAGCTGCTGATGCAGGCGCCGATGCAGATCACTCCAGCGTTCAGCCATGCCCCCAGCCTGATTCGCCCTGGCCCAGCGTGTGAGAATCGCAAAACTCCATCTGTACTGGCATGTCCCGCCTCGATCGGCTGCCCGCTTCCCTGCGCATGGCCCTGGCCGAGAAGCGCGCTCTCAAGGTGATTGCTGGCCTCACCAACTTTGACGCCGCCAGCGTCGAGCGCATCAGCCGTGCGGCTGGCCTCGGTGGTGCGGATCTGATCGACGTGGCCTGTGATGCTGAGCTGGTGCAGCTGGCTGCCTCGGTCTCGGGCCTGCCCATCTGCGTGAGCGCTGTCGATCCTGAGCTGTTCCCCGCCGCCGTGGCCGCCGGTGCCGCCATGGTCGAGATCGGCAACTACGACGCCTTCTATCCCCTCGGCCGCATCTTTGATGCCGCTGAGGTGCTCTCCATCACCCGTCGCACCCGCGAGCTGCTGCCCGAGGTGGCGCTGAGCGTGACCGTCCCCCACGTGCTGCCCATCGACCAACAGGAGCAGCTCGCCGCTGATCTGGTGGCCGCCGGCGCCGACATCATCCAGACCGAAGGTGGCACCAGTGCCAAGCCTTTTAGTGCCGGCAGCCTCGGCCTGATTGAGAAGGCCGCTCCCACCCTGGCCGCTGCCCACAGCATCAGCCGCGCCGTCTCGGTGCCGGTGTTCTGCGCTTCTGGCCTGTCTTCCGTCACCGTGCCGATGGCGATTGCCTCCGGTGCCGCTGGCGTGGGCGTGGGCTCCGCCGTCAACAAGCTCAACGATGAGTTGGCCATGATCGCCGTGGTTCGTGGCCTGCGCGAGGCCCTGGGCAGCGCCGTCAAGGCAGCCGTCTGATCCTCAAGGCATCACCGCTTTGGACGTCACCCATGCCCTTCGGGGCATGGGTTTTTTGTTGGTTCGGCAGCCACGCCGCCTGGGCGGTTGTCCGAGAATGCCCCGATGCCTAACCCGTTTGAAATCCACGCTCCCTACGAGCCCAAGGGGGATCAGCCCGAGGCGATCAAGGCGCTGGTGGCTGGCGTGGAATCAGGCGAGCGCTATCAGACCCTGTTGGGTGCGACGGGAACCGGCAAGACCTTCACCATCGCCAATGTGATTGCCAAGACCGGCCGGCCGGCCTTGGTCTTGGCCCATAACAAAACCCTGGCGGCCCAGCTCTGCAATGAGCTCAGGGAGTTCTTCCCGAAGAACGCCGTTGAGTACTTCATCTCCTACTACGACTATTACCAGCCGGAGGCCTATGTGCCGGTCTCCGATACCTACATCGCCAAAACAGCCTCGATCAACGAAGAGATCGACATGCTGCGGCACTCCGCGACCCGCTCTCTCTTTGAGCGCCGTGATGTGATCGTGGTGGCCTCCATTAGCTGTATCTACGGCCTGGGAATCCCCAGTGAGTACCTCAAGGCCGCCGTCAAATTTGAGGTGGGCGAGACCCTCAATCTCAGGAGTTCCCTGCGGGACTTGGTCAACAACCAGTACTCCCGCAACGACCTGGAGATCTCCCGTGGACGCTTCAGGGTGCGGGGGGACGTGCTGGAGATCGGCCCCGCCTACGAGGACCGCCTGGTGCGGATTGAACTCTTTGGTGACGAGGTCGAGGCCATTCGCTATGTGGACCCCACAACCGGGGAAATCCTGCAGAGCCTGGAATCGATCAGCATCTATCCGGCCAAGCACTTCGTGACCCCCAAGGAGCGCCTGGAGGATGCGATCAAGGCCATTCGCTCGGAGCTGCGGGAGCGCCTGGACGTGCTCAACGAGCAGGGGAAATTGTTGGAGGCACAGCGCCTGGAGCAGCGCACCACCTACGACCTGGAGATGCTCGAGCAGGTCGGCTACTGCAATGGCGTTGAGAACTATGCGCGCCATCTGGCGGGCCGCGAGGCGGGCACACCGCCGGAGTGCCTGATCGACTATTTCCCTGAGGACTGGTTGCTGGTGGTGGATGAGTCCCACGTCACCTGCTCCCAGCTGCAGGCGATGTACAACGGCGACCAAGCGCGCAAGGGCGTGCTGATTGAGCACGGCTTCCGGCTCCCCAGTGCTGCAGACAACCGTCCGCTCAAGGGGGATGAGTTCTGGGAGAAGGCCCGGCAGAGCATTTTTGTCAGCGCCACACCCGGGGATTGGGAGCTCAAGCAGAGCGATTCCGAGGTCGTCCAACAGGTGATCCGTCCGACCGGGGTGCTGGATCCCATCGTTGAGGTGCGTCCCACCGATGGCCAGGTGGATGACCTCTTGGGTGAAATTCGCACCCGTGCCGAGAAGAAGGAGCGGGTCTTGGTCACGACTTTGACCAAGCGGATGGCGGAAGACCTCACGGACTACCTCGCTGAGAACGGCGTCCGTGTTCGCTATCTCCACTCGGAGATCCACTCGATCGAGCGGATCGAGATCATCCAGGACCTGCGCAATGGCGAGTACGACGTGCTGGTGGGTGTGAACCTCCTGCGGGAGGGCCTGGACCTGCCCGAGGTGTCCCTGGTGGCGATCCTGGATGCCGACAAGGAGGGGTTCCTGCGGGCTGAGCGCTCCTTGATTCAGACCATCGGCCGGGCCGCTCGTCACGTGGAGGGGGTGGCCCTGCTCTACGCCGACAACCTGACGGATTCGATGGCAAAGGCCATCTCAGAAACCGAGCGCAGACGTGCGATTCAGCAGGCCTACAACGAGAAGCACGGAATCACGCCGACGCCCGCTGGTAAGCGGGGCGGCAATTCGATCCTGGCCTTCTTGGAGGTCTCCAGGCGCCTGAACGACGAGCAGTTGGAGCAGGCCACCGAGCAGGCCGAGCACAACGATGTGCCGCTCGACGCCCTGCCGGAGCTGATTCAACAGCTCGAGGACAAGATGAAATCAGCGGCAAAAAATCTTGACTTTGAGGAAGCGGCCAACCTGCGCGATCGCATCAAAAGCCTGCGCCAAAAGCTTGTAGGGAAGCCCTAAGTCAGCGAAAACTGTGATGTGATCTCAGCTTGATCTTTCCCTTTTCTTCCGACTTCGCCCCTGGAATCGCGGCTAAAGGTGAGCTAATCGCCGAGGAGGCGAATTGGGTTACTACTTGCTCCATCTCCATCTGCATGGCCTGTTCCGAGGCCATGACCTGGAGCTGGGACGTGATGCAGATACCGGTGGTCAGACCACCTATGTGCTCGAGCTGGCCAAAGGATTAGCGGCTCGCCCGGAGGTCGACCGCGTCGATGTGGTCACCCGTTTGATCCAGGACAAGCGGGTTTCCGCTGATTACGCCCAGGCCCATGAACCGCTGGCTGACGGCGCCAACATCGTTCGCTTCCCCTGTGGACCGCGGCGCTACCTCCGCAAGGAACTGCTCTGGCCCTATCTCGATGAGATGGCCGATGCGGTCACGGCCCACATTGCGGCCCAGCCGCAGCGTCCGAATTGGATCCACGCCCACTACGCCGATGCCGGCTATGTGGGGGCCTTGGTGTCCCAAAGACTTGGGATCCCCTTGGTTTTCACCGGGCACTCCCTGGGCCGCGAGAAGCAGCGGCGCCTGCTCGAAGGCGGTCTGACCCATGAGCAGATCGAGCAGACCTATGCCATCGGCCGTCGCATCGACGCCGAAGAGCGTGCCTTGGCCCAGGCCTCCCTGGTGATCACCAGCACCCAGCAGGAAGCCCAGCAGCAGTACGCCCGCTACAACCGCTTTGAGGCGGAGCAGGCCTGCGTCGTGCCCCCTGGGGTGGATGCCCAGCGCTTCCACCCGGTGGCAATGCCTGGCGAGGCATCCGATGTGGAGGCCCTGATGGAGCCATTCCTGAGGGAGCCCAATAAGTCACCCCTACTCACGATCTGCCGCGCGGTTCGGCGCAAGAACGTCCCTGCTCTGGTGGAGGCCTATGGCCGCTCCGCCCTACTGCAGGAGCGCCACAACCTCGTCCTGGTGCTGGGCTGCCGTGAGGATCCCCGCTCGCTCGAGAAGCAGCAGCGGGATCAGTTCCAGCAGATTTTTGAGCTGGTGGATCGCTTTGATCTCTACGGCAAGGTCGCCTATCCCAAGCACCATCGCGGTGAGCAGATCCCTGCGATCTACCGCTGGGCAGCACAGCGCTGCGGAATCTTCGTCAACCCGGCCCTGACGGAGCCCTTTGGTTTGACCTTGCTGGAGGCGGCGGCCTGCGGGCTGCCCTTGGTCAGCACCGATGACGGGGGGCCGCGGGACATCCTTCAGCGCTGCTCCAATGGCCAGCTGGCGGATGTGACCGATCTGGATGTGCTGCAGCAAGCCCTGGAAGAGGCGGGTGCGGATCTCGATCGCTGGCGCTCCTGGCGCGACAACGGCATCGAGGCCATCAGCCGCAATTTCAGTTGGGATGCCCATGTCTGCAGCTACCTGGGGGAGGGCGACCGTCGTTGCACCCTCGGGGTGGTGGCTGCGTCCCCGGCCCAACCGGAGAAGGTCGAGGCTCCACCGGTGCAACGGTTGCTCTTGCTCGATCTCGATGTCTGCCTGCAGTCGGCGCAGCCGGCTGGCCTCGAGGATCTCCGCCGCCGACTGGCCGCTGATCCTCAGTGCGGCATCGGCATGTTGAGCGGTCGCCACTTCGCTTCAGCGCGGCTGCGCTTTGCCGAATTGCATCTGCCAGAACCCCAGGTCTGGATCCTGGAGGCCGGGGCGGACCTGCGCTTTGGCGCTGAGGGCCGGACAGATGTCAGTTGGCATCAGCACATCGCCCAGGGCTGGCAGCGCAAACGGGTCGAGCAGGTGCTCGAAGGACTCAGCCCCCGCCTGTCGCTGCAGCCGGAGGTGAATCAAGGCAGCTACAAGGTCAGCTACACCCTGGAGGCGCCCACCGCGGGGGTGCTCGAGATGGTGCGCCAGCGGTTGCGCCAGCACCGGCTGGAGGCCCGAGCCCATCTGTTCCATCATTGGTTCTTGGATGTGCTGCCGATGCGGGCGTCCAAGGCGGATGCCATTCGACATCTCTGCCTGAACTGGGGCCTACCCCTGGATCAGGTGCTGGTGGTGGCGGCCCAGCAGGGTGATGCGGAGCTCCTGAACGGCAGCTCGCTTGGCCTGGTGGCCTCCGAGCACGACCACTCCCTGGATCAGTTGCGCCGCCGTCCGAAGGTCTTTTTCGCCTCCAGGCCTCAGGCCTGGGGCGTGCTGGAGGGGCTAGACCACTACCGCTTCCTAAGCCGCTAGGGCAGTAGGGCGTCTGGGTCTTGGCTCAGGTAGCTCTGGCGATTGGGGTTGCTGTCGGGCATCCAGTAGCTGATCTCCTGGTGCCAGAACGGGACTCCCTCAACCCTGCTGGAGGCCAGCTGGGTGGTGGCCATGGCCGTGATCAGCTTGCCCATGTCGATTGGGGAGAGGTCCGTTCGCATGTCCTTGCCAGCGATCTCCATCAACTCGGGAAGTCGGGTCGCCATGACTGGGTTGGCCAGTTTGCGGAAGACCTCCGCCAGCACCAGCTTTTGGCGCTCCATTCGGCCGATGTCACCCAGCTGATCGTGGCGGAAGCGCAGGAATCCTTCCAGTGCCTCCCCTTTGAGCAGTTGCCGTCCGGGATAGAGGTCGATGTAGAGGCCTTGGCTGTTGTCGACGTAGGCCATCCGTTTGGGGACGTCGACCTCGACGCCGCCGATGGCATCCGCCAGTCGCTGAACGGCGTTCAGGTTCAGCACCAGATAGCGGTCGACCTTGGCGGAGAGGAGCTTGCTGAGCTCCGCCTTGACCATCTCGGGGCCGCCACTGCTGTAGAGGGCGTTGGCCTTCATCACTCCGTAGCGCTCGGAGTCGATGAAGGTGTCCCTGGGGACCTGGGTGAGCTTGGTGCGGCCGTCGTCGAGATGCATCGTCAGCATCACGTCGGTGTTGGTGCTGACGTCGTCGGTCCCCAGGACGACGATGCGTCGATCGCCCGAGGCCACCGGGGCCACCAGGGATCCGATCAGCTGTTTGGGCTGATCAAAGGCTCCCATCACCACCGCGGGCAGGCCATGCAGGGCGTAGCCCAGTCCAAGGCCGGCCACGAACAGGGGCAGGCGGGGGAGCCCCTGCCTGCGCTTGACGGGTTTGGTCGGTGCTGCGGCTGGTCGCCGGCGATCCAGCTGCGTCACGTTGTCGCGGCGGACGCGGCGCTCAGCAGGTTGGAGATCCGCTTTCCCCCGCCTGGGGTCCCGCTGCGGACTGCGCCCTTGGCGCCGGGGATTGGATTGGGCGGGGGACATAAGGCACTCAGATGAGCGCAAAGTACCTCGCGTTATCCCTTGGAGCTAGAGGGGTTTGGGCCTCTAGATCACCTGGATCTTGCCGGCGGCTTGATCGGCTTTTTGCTGTGCGTCCTTGAGGTCCGCACCGCGGGCCAGAGCTACCCCCATGCGCCGGTAGGGACGGGCGTCGGGTTTGCCAAACAGCAGCACCTGCACATCGGTTTCGGCCAGGGCCTCGTCCAGACCGCTGAAGGCCACCCTGTCGTTTTGTCGCTCAGCCAGGATCACGCGGCTGGCGGCTGCCCCCTCGGAGCGAATCTCAGGGATGGGCAGCCCCAGGACGGCCCGCAGGTGCAGTTCAAATTCGCTCAGGTTTTGTCCGGCCAGGGTCACCAGGCCTGTGTCGTGGGGTCGGGGCGAGAGCTCGGAGAAGACCACTTCTCTGCTGCCATCGGGCAGGCGGCAGACGAAAAACTCCACGCCAAAAATGCCAGCGCCTCCGAGGTTGTCGGTGACCTCCCGCGCCATGGTCTGGGCGGCGGCCAGTTGCTCCCACTCGAGCTGGGCGGGTTGCCAGCTGCACTGGTAGTCGCCCCGCTCTTGGATGTGGCCGATGGGCGGGCAGAACAGGGTGGGGCCGTTCCACTGCTTCACGGTCAGCAGGGTGATTTCCAGCTCAAAGTGGAGGAACTCCTCGACGATCACCCGGGCGCCGCTACCGCGGGCTCCGGCCATCGCGGCCTCCCAGGCGGCGGGAATGCCCTCGGGATCGTCCACCACGCTTTGGCCTTTGCCGGAGGAGCTCATCACCGGCTTCACCACCACGGGCCAACCCAGGGGTGCGGCGGCCTGCGCCAACTCCTCGGCGCTGCTGGCGTAGGCGAACCGGGCCGTGCGTAGCCCCAGTTCCGTCGCGGCGAGGTCGCGGATGCGGTCGCGGTTCATGGTCACGGCCGTGGCGCGGGCCGTGGGGATCACGGTGGTGCCATCGGCCTCCAGCTCCGCCAGGGCGTCCACGGCCAGGGCTTCGATCTCCGGGATCAGGACATCGGGTTGGTGCTGACGGACCACCGCCTTGAGCGCCTCCGGGTCCGTCATCGGTACGACCTCGGCCACATCGGCGACCTGCATCGCGGGGGCCCCGGCGTAGCGATCGACTGCGATCACACGGCAACCCAGGCGTTGCGCGGCGATGGCCACCTCTTTGCCCAATTCACCGCTGCCCAAGAGCATCAGGGTGCGGGGGAAGTTGGAGCTGGCCATGGCCGCCGCGGAGACGAGAGACTTGCGCGATCTTGCATCGCCGCGTGCCCGTGCTGTTGTTCGCCCCGTTTGCTTACGCCACTGCCGGTGATGCAGCGGATGGTCTGCTCAATGGTCTGAGCATTGAGGATCTGCAGCGTTGGACGCTGGTCTATCTCGGGATTTCGGTGCTGGCGTTTGTGCTGGTGTGGCTCATCGGTTACCTGCGCCGCGCGGGCTGACCGTTCAGTCCAGTTCGATCAGGTTCAACTGCCGCACTGGTGACTGTTCATCGATGAAGCCATAGGCGGCAAAGACCCCGGCATCCCTGTGGGTGATGTGTTGGCCATCGCTATGGCGCTCCAGCACAAATCCCTCAGAGGCCATCCGACGCATCAGGGCCGCGGCTTCTTCAAAGCGCGAGGCCATCGCCTCGAGGCTGGCGCAGTCGTCCGTCAGTCCTGTTTCCTTCCAGGTAAAGTAGGCCATTATTGAAATACTCCGTAATAAGCTTAGTTGCTGGAAGGGTTGTGAGGGTTTGAAGTTCGATGGAGCACAGTTGGTATGCCGTTGGTATGTCGGCTGTCTCTGGCCTCGATACTCACTGCTTCAAACATGGCATGGTCCGATTGCTGTGAAACAGATCGCGGCTGCCTGAAACGGTGCTGCGCTTATGCAGTACGTGCATAAATCAGGTGCCTGTCCCGCACGTGGGAACCCTTTGCAGGTGGGGGACTGCCGGGGACACGGCCGAGTCGGTAAGCGGGTTGGGAAATCCTTGGTGATGGGCGGTATGGCTCTGGGAGTGGCTGTTGGTCTATCCACTGTGCTGACGACCACACAACTGCCCTAACTCCAATGACTGCAGGTGATGTCAGCTGCGAAGGTACGCGGCAATAGTCATTGGGCAATGAAGCAGACCATCCGTAGAAGCCTGTCGCTGAGTGGTGCTGCTGCTTTGGCACTGGCATCCATCCCTCAGGTCAACGCCACGCCCGTTGAAGTCGCCCAAGGCTCAGCAGAAGACCTTGGGGTGATGAGCATCAACCTCAAGGACATCGTCAAACCGCAGGTTGGCGTCCAAGGTCAAACCCAAGCAGCAGGCACACCCAACCAGGCAGGCATTGGCGGCTTCCTGCCCCTCGTCGTTGGCAAAAACAGCGTTTTCTTTGCTGATGTCCTGGCGAATGCCAACTTCGCTGACATCAATAACTCCAGCAGCATCATCAACACCACCGTTGCTGGCACCACCATCTCCACCTCATCCCGTCTGGGCTATCGCTGGCTCAATGGCGACCGCAGCTGGATGTATGGCATCAATGCGGGCTATGACACCCGACCAATGAGCACGGGTCCTGCAGATACAGGCATCCCTGTCTATGCCTCACGCACTGCTTTCTTCCAGCAGGCTGCCGTAAATGCGGAAGCAGTCAGCGACAAGTGGGCATTCAATGCCTATGCACTCATCCCAACGAGCGAGCCTGATGAGCAACAACTCAACTCCGTCTATCAGGGCGATGCACTGACCACCATTGGTTTGGATGCTGGTTACAACCTCACCAAAGCTCTAAGAGCTTCTGTTGGTTACTACTACCAAAACGGTGATATGAATACAGCTGATGGCTCTGGTGTCCTGGGTCGCCTCGCTTACTCCATCAACAACGGACTAACGGTTGGCACCAACCTCTCTTATGACAGTGCCTTCAAGTCACGCTTCTCCGCTGACATCAAATGGCGCTTCAATACCAATAGCGGTCCTGGAAAAGAGCAACCCAAGACCAACGCCGCGATTGACGCCCTGACATCAAAACCGAGCAATAGGGACGTGCGGGTGCACGACAACGACTGCAGGCTTGGCATTACGTATGCAATAAATTGCATCTACTCGGTCACAACTGCGAGGCAGCTTTACAAAAGCGTGCCCAAACTTATGGAGTAGATGAGGTGATCAGTTGAGAGTTGTGACGCTAGATATTCGGACCGCTAGCCGACCCAAGTAACAGCAGTTGCAAGAGTTTGTATTTCTTCAGTCACCCCCATTAACCAGCAAATTAGCCTCCAATACCTGGCACCATCGCAGACTGATCAATAACTAATTGGCTCACCACTACGCCATCTCTATCGCCACCCTGAGCGTCTGCTGTTGATCTTTTGAAAACGGGGCTGGTTCCCACGTGATGCCGCCGAGCATCGCTTGGCGAACTCGGTTCTCGATGGCTGTGCACTTCGTACGGAAGTAGCCGCAGTTCAGGTGCACAGCGGCATCTGAGCGCCCGTTGGTATGGATTGCCGCGGCTGCTGGTATGTACAGGTGAGCTGGAGCCTGAGACCGGTCCACTGCGGTCTTCAGTCCCGCACAAAACGTTCACCCGGTTACAAACGGCACATCACCGCCTGAGCGATTGCCGGATCATCTGTTCACGACCTCCGGGTCGGGCGCAAGGGAACAGTTTCATGAGGCGGGGTGGCACCCGTCTCTTTTTTTGTCTGTCTTCGGGTGCTTGGTCGGAGACCCCTATGGGGGTAAGTGGCGTCCTTGCTGGTAGGTAAAGAGGGTTCGGAATTTTGCGGCATCAAACACACCAACTTCATCAGTTCAGCCACCTGAGTTATCTCGAAGTTGGCCGCAAATTCCCCTGTGAAACGCGTCGTAGTCCGTGCAACAGTCTGCCAAGTCACGATCGCACCTTCTTCTAGTGCCTCTCTGGCTCAGAACTGCTCGTCATTCAGCAACTGTGGTGAAGCTGTTGCTGCCTACTGCTCTAGAAACTCAAAGCGTGATAGAGACAAGGACGGTATTACCCGCGAGAATCTCTGTGGCAGAAATGGCGAAATGATACCAAGTCGCTGAGTTCTCACCGGATCCCTCATTCTGAAGCCACAGAAGATTATTGCCTGCGAGAGCTAAACACGATAATCTCATGATTTGATACAACACAGAAGCCGCAATAACGAACAAACCCCTGCGCTACTGCACAATGAAACCAATATCGTCGACACCACGTGCGTAGACCTTTGAATACAAGTCACCAGTCGAGACTCTGAAAGGGGACACAAAAGGTCCAAATCCACTCTTCCCAGAAGGCCCCCACGGATTATAGATATCAATCAGACCCGAGTCAGAGCTGTAGCCAACAATTGCATACTCGTGTCCCGCTATAAATCCAAGATCAACACTCGTGTCAAATTTGCTGCGCGGGTTTAACGCAGGATCCGTAGTGTAGTCGCTTCCTATAACTGCAGGTCCATTGCCAGAGTCAATTGCAGCCTGGTAGCGCCCCAAATAGGCCCGCCAGTCAAGAGCGCTTTTAAGCAGGGTAACGTCGGATCCTGCATAAAGATTCTCTACATAGTTTGTATTGGCTGACGCTGAGACCAAAGAGCCAGGTTGAAGCATCAGCAATCCCTCGGAATAACCACCAGCCAGCGAGGCATATGAATTCAAGTCTTTATTCTCCCCTCTGACGACACTGAAGATCCCAAGCTCGGAAGCCTGTGCAGCAGCTTTTTCAAGAAGAGATGGCCAAAGTTCATCGGTAATCAGCCTTTGAGGCGTTGAGCCGACACCCTCAAGTTGTTCCGGATTCTTACTATTAACTGGTAGTTGTCGATTGACAGTTACCCAATGCTCTTGAGTTGACAAAGACTGCCATCCTTCACCGAGAGCCTTGAAGCGAACTCCATAAGTACCATCACCATTATCACGGAAGAGACTTGATATTGTCTCAGGAGCGTGAGCTGCTGTTGAGGCTGTTGCCGCTAGAAACCAGCAATCTCCAAGTGTGCCTTGGTTAATGTCAGTAAATTCAATTGGACTGTCAAACAAACGTCCTGAAGCCGCAACGTAGATACCGGTCACGTCCTTCTTCCCAGCTGCCGCATCTGCTGACATAAAAGGACTTGGCAAGTCAGCACCTAAAAACCACTTGCCAATCAACTTGTCTAGCTGTTCAGAAGACGAGCCAGCATGCAGGTCTCCCAAGGGATCAGCCTTAAGACGACCACCTGTGTAGTATTCGTTGGCTACAGAGCCAAGGACGACGTTGTCAAAGATCTGCTGGTAGTAGGTGGCCGTGTCAGGTGCCAAATATGAAGAGAGGTTCCCAGATATTACACGTAGGTCATTGAATTCCTGAGCTGATACTTCGCCACCATCTCCGGCGCTATAG
>NZ_ADXM01000021.1:0-78715 GCF_000179255.1 Synechococcus sp. CB0205 | reverse complement strand
AAGGCGGTTTCTCGGTCCGCTGCAGCGGGTCGGCTCGAAGCGATTGCGACGACCACGGCTCGAAACGTGAACTGATGTAAAGCCTACCCTGAAGAAGTGTAAAGCGACTCTCAGGAAGCCAAATCCCTTAGCCAGAGGCCCGAGTCAGCAACCAGCTCGCGGTCTGCAGGTAGATGAACACCCCCGCCACGTCGGTGGCTGTGGCGATAAACGGCGCCGACATGAGAGCCGGGTCCAAGCCAAGGCTGTTGAACAACAGCGGCAAGGCCGCTCCAGCAGTCGCCGCCAGGGTAGTGATTGCCACCAGGCTGATTCCCGCCGCCGAGGCCACCAACCAATTGCCGCCGCTCACATAGGCCGTCCAGGGCACCACCACCAACACCATCAACAATCCCAGCAGGGCTCCCGCAATCGCTTCACGGCCAATGGCCAAAGCAGGACCCAGGCTTTGGATGCGCTGGGTGCTCAGGCCGCGGATGACCACCGTGGAGCTCTGGGCACCGACATTGCCACCGGTGCCAATTAAGAGGGGAATGAAGGCCGCCAGGACCACCACCTGCTTGAGCACTCCATCCATCGAAGCGATCACCGCAGCGGTGCCGCTGTTGGCGATCAGCAGAACCAACAGCCAGACCACCCGGCGCCGGGCCACGCTGAACAGGTTGCTCTGGAAATAGTCGTCCTCATCGCCAGCCTGCACGGCACCGGCGGCGTAAAGGTCCCGGGTGGCCTCCTGCTGGATCACGTCGATCACGTCATCGACGGTGACGATTCCCACCAGCCGCTGCTCGCGGTCAACAACCGGGACCGCCAAGAAGTCGTAGCGCTGAATCACCCGCGCCACCTCCTCTTGATCGGTGTCGGTTCCGACGCTCACCACCTCACGGGTCATCACGTCGCCCACCCGCTGCTCTGGATCCGCCACCACCAGGTCTCTAAGCGAGAGGATCCCCGTCAGATGGCGTGAAGCATCCGTCACGTAGAGGGCATAGATCGTCTCGGTGTCCCGGGCCCGGCGGCGCACGATCGTGAGCGCCTGAGCAACGCTGTGGAACTCCTTGAGGTCGATGAACTCAGTCGTCATCAGACGACCAGCCGTCTCCGGTTCGTAACCCAGGAGCTGGGCCGTCACCCGACGCTCCGCCGGACTGAGCTCCGCCAATAGGCGACGGACCACCTTCGCCGGCAACTCGTCGAACAGATCCACCCGATCATCGGGGGACATCTCTTCCACCAGCTCCAGGACTTCACTGGAGCGCAAACGCTCGAGCAGGGTCTGCTGAACCGTGGGCTCGAGGTACTCGTAAACCGCGATCGCCTCGTCCTTGGGCAGGAGCCGAAAGGCCAGGGCCTGAAGCGTGCGGGGCAGACCGCCGATCGCTTCGGCGATATCAACCTCTTGAACGGGCTGCAGCAGCAACTTCACCGCGTCGTAATTCCCTGCCTCCAGCAGCCCGCGCAGCTCCTGGATAAACACCTCTGGATTCATCGCTGCAGTAGACGCCTCACCCATGGCCCCTCAGCTGCAACACGCCGAGTTTATGGGGCAGGGCCGCTAGGGTCCGGCCTCCCCCAGATCAATTCCATGGCCATCAGCGTCAACGATGTTGTGGTGACCAACGGCAGTGGCGAGCAGCAACGCCTCAGCGACCTCAATGGTCAGGTCCTACTGGCCGTCAACGTCGCCAGCCGTTGCGGTTTCACCCGCCAGTACGCCGGTCTGCAGGCCCTGCAAGAGAGCTATGGCAGCCAGGGTTTCAGCGTGATCGCTTTCCCCTGCAACGACTTCGGGGCCCAAGAGCCTGGGAGCATTGATGAGATCAAGCAGTTCTGCTCGACCACCTACGGCGTGACCTTCCCCGTCTACGCCAAGGTGGCCATCGGCGAGGCCCCCTTCAGCACCCTCACGCAAGCTGAGCCAGCCGGTGCCGTGGCCTGGAACTTCGAGAAGTTCCTGATCGGCAAGGACGGCACCGTACTCAAGCGCTTCAAGAGCAACGTCGAGCCCGACTCCGCTGAGCTCAAGGGCGCCATCGAAGCCGCCCTCGCCTAGGCGTTAAAGACGCGGCGGCTGAGCTGAAAACCAGCCGCCGCACAGGCCAGCCCCAACAGCAGGCTCACAACGATCAGCAGGAGCCCGAACACGGGCTGACCGGCTTGCAGCAGCTTGACCACATCCAGCATCCAGCTGCTGAAGGTGGTCAGGCAGCCGCAGAAACCAATCCCCAACAGCAGCAACAAGCTGGGACGCCGGGGCATCGGACCCGCCAAGAAACCAAGGATCAACGAACCAATCAGGTTGACCAGAAGATCGGAGACGGCACTGCCGCCAAGTACAGGGCCCAGGTGGACCCCGCTCTGCCAGCGGAGCCATGCACCCGGCACCGCGCCGCAGCCCACCAAGGCCAGCTCCTTCAAAGCAAAGCGGAGTTGACGATCAACCACCAATCGCCACCCCCGCAAAGACGGCCAGGACTCCAACCACGACAGAGCCCAGGGCCAACAGCGCCGCCTCCTTGGGCAGACCGGCCCTGAGACCCTGCAGTAGCTCAACGCTGAAGGTGGAGAAGGTGCTGAGGCTCCCCAAAAACCCGGTGGCCAGCAGCAAACCAAGGCGTTGATCCGGGCCGCAACGACTCACCAACGCAGCCACCAGGCCCAAGACAAAGCAAGCGATGACATTCACCGTGAAAGTCCCCCAGTGCTTTCGGGGAAGCATCGGCTCCAGGTGATTGACCACGCGAAAGCGCAGCCAGGCAGCTGGTACGGCTCCAATCGCAACCAACAGGGCGTCGCGCATCCGGCCTAGGCCACCGCCATCCAGCCACGCCGCGACGCAACCTTGACCTGCAACCAGCGTTCCCCACGCTGATTTCGCCAGGTCCTCAACACCTCGATCGGAGAATCAACAGGGACCTGGGCCAAGACAGGTGCCTGTCGCTCTGGGGAGGCCTGCAGGCATCCCTTGGTCGTGCTGAAGTAGGGATCACTGGCGCAACGGCGCCGAATCTCCGCCTGCCGGCGCTCACCACCACCAGCCGGAAGGGCCACTGGTGCAAACAGGGCAAAAGCCAAGATGGCGCCCCAACGCAAACTGGCGTAAGGCTGAGCCGCCATCAGATATCCAGCTGGGCCAGATCCAATTCGGCGCTGTGGGTTTCGATGAATTCGCGACGGGGGGCCACCTTGTCGCCCATCAGGATCGTGAAGATGCGATCGGCTTCGGCGGCGTCTGCGATCTCAACGCGCTTCATCATGCGGGTGGAGGGATCCATGGTGGTCTCCCACAGCTGCTTGGGCATCATTTCGCCCAAACCCTTGAAGCGCTGGATCGTGAAATTGGCCTTCTCGCCGAAGCCTTCGATCGTGGTTTTGAGGTCAGCTTCGTTGTAGCAATAGGTGTGGTTCTTGCCGCGCTCCACCTTGTAGAGCGGCGGACAAGCGATATAGATGTAGCCGCCTTCCACCAGCGACTTCTGGTACCGATAGAAGAAGGTGAGCAGCAGGGTGCGGATGTGAGCGCCATCCACATCGGCATCGGTCATGATCACGATGCGGTGGTAGCGGAGATTCTTGTCGTCAAATTCTTCGCCTTTGATACCTAAACCAAGGGCTGTGATGAGCGCCTGAATCTCAGTGTTTTTGTAGATCTTGGCGTCGTCCGTTTTTTCGATGTTGAGGATCTTTCCCCGCAGCGGAAGAATGGCCTGGAAACGACGATCCCGCCCTTGCTTAGCGGAGCCACCTGCGGAGTCACCCTCAACGATGTAAATCTCGGACTCACCCGGGTCGCGGGACGAGCAATCGGCCAACTTGCCCGGCAGGGTTGAGCTCTCAAGGACGCTCTTCCGGCGCACCAGCTCACGGGCCCGTCGAGCCGCTTCAGCAGCATTGAACGCCTGGATCGCTTTCTCGAGGATCAGGTCAATCACGGAAGGATTGAACTCGAGGTATTCACCCAGGGCTTCACCAACCAGAGAGTCGACAATGCCGCGCACTTCGGTGTTGCCAAGCTTGGTCTTGGTCTGACCCTCAAACTCCGGATCGGGAACCTTGACCGACAACACAGCGGTCAAACCCTCCCGGATGTTTTCACCAGCGAGGTTGGAGTCCGATTCCTTACGCTTGCCTCGCTTTTTTGCGAAGGTATTGAGTGTCCGAGTCAGGACCGTCTTAAGACCCTCAATGTGAGTGCCACCATCAACGGTTCGGATGTTGTTGGCAAAGCCAAAGATGTTATCGGAGTAGGCATCGACGCACCATTGCAGTGCGGCCTCGATTTGTACTCCGTCTTTTTCTGAATTGACGTAGATGATGTCGGGATGCAGAGCATCCTTCTCCGCATTCATGTAGGCGACGTATTCCTTGATGCCGCCTTCGTAGTGATAAATCTCCTCGTGAGCCTCACCCTCTGCATTGCGCGCAGCAGGACGCTCATCGCGAAACACAATCTTGACCCCACCATTTAGGTAGGCCAGCTCCCTCAAGCGGGCTGAGAGGGTGTTGTAGTCGAACTCGATCCCAACAGTGAAGATTTCAAGATCCGGCTTGAAACGCACCGTGGTGCCTGTCCGGCTGGCATCGGCTGCGGGCTCAATCGCCAAAGTGCCAATCGGCGCACCCCGCTCAAAGCGTTGCCGGTGTTCCTTGCCCTGGCGATAAACGACAACCTCAACCCACTCGGAGAGGGCGTTAACCACGGACACACCAACGCCGTGGAGACCACCCGAAACCTTGTAGCCGCCGGCTCCGAACTTGCCACCGGCATGCAGCACCGTCAGAACGGTTTCAAGGGCACTCTTGCCGGTTTTCGGGTGGACATCAGTCGGAATGCCCCGACCGTTGTCACTGACGGAACAGCTGCCGTCCTCTTCGATCGCAACCCGGATCTCGTTGCAATGCCCCGCCAGGGCCTCGTCGACGGAGTTATCGACCACCTCATAAACCAGGTGGTGCAAGCCCCTCGGCCCAGTCGAGCCGATGTACATGCCAGGGCGCTTACGGACCGGCTCCAAGCCCTCCAAGACCTGGATCTGCTCGGCGCCGTAGGCAGCCTGAACTTTCGTGGCTTCGCTCATGGAATCCTGCAGGAGCTGAACCTCTCCCGCAGGAGGCTCGACAAGGGCGAAAAGCCGAGCAAAGACCAGCCTTTGAGGGGCAATCTACCACCGTTGCAATAGAGACGCTTGTGGCGCTCGCTAAGGGGCAATTTCAGCAAGGGGGGCACCCCTCCATTAGCTGTCAACCGGCAAAGTGCGCTAATGAGTCCCTCCAGTCAGCCCCTCGTCATCGCCTTGATGGGGCCAACGGCCAGCGGCAAAACCGCCCTGGCCATCGAGATCGCCCAGGCCCTGGATCTCGCAGTCCTGTCTGTCGATTCCAGGCAGCTGTACAAGGAGATGACGATCGGCACCGCAAAACCGACTGCCGAGCAGCGGGCCACCGTTCGCCATGAGCTGCTGGACCTGCGGGCGCCTGACGAACCGATCAACCTTCAGGAGTTCCGCCAGGAAGCCGATCAAGCGATCGAAGCGGAACACAAGCGGCGGGGAATCGCTTTCCTTGTGGGCGGGAGCGGCCTGTACATCAAGGCCATCACCCAAGGGATGACTCCGCCAGCGGTCCCTCCGCAACCTCAATTGCGGGCGGACCTAGAGGCGTTGGGCCAAAGCCAGTGCTACGCCCTTCTGCGCCAAGCCGATCCAGACGCCGCTGATCGGATCATGGCCAATGACGCCGTGCGTACACAGCGCGCCCTTGAGGTGCTCTATGCCACCGGTCGCCCCCTGAGCCAACAGCAGGGCTCCAATCCGCCGCCCTGGCGGGTCCTGGAACTGGGTCTCAACCCCAGCAACCTCAGGCAACGCATTGCCCAGCGCAGTCGGGCGCTGTACGCCGATGGCTTGGTGGCAGAGACCCGAGGGCTTCTGGAACGTTATGGGCAGGGATGCGCCCTGCTGGAGACCATTGGCTATGCGGAAGCTGGAGCCCTACTGCGGGGGGAGCTGACCGAAGAGCAAGCCATTGAGCAGACCACCAAGCGCACCCAGCAGTTCGCCAAGCGCCAAAAGACCTGGTTTCGCCGCCAGCATCAACCCCTATGGCTGGATGCACCAGGCCAAGACGGCAATCCCTTTAACCGGGCCTTGTCGGCGATCGAGCACGTCCTAGGGTGAACGGTGAACAGCAACTGTTTTTCCGTCCTCTCGCCCGTCTGAATGCCACCCCGTCCTCGTTTTGACCGCCGTGCTCCTGTTCGGGAGCTCCCCAACATCAACGACCGCATCAATTACCCCCAGCTCCGGGTGGTCGATGCCGACGGCAGTCAGCTAGGAGTGATCACCAGGGAAGAAGCGCTCGACGTCGCGAAGGACCGTGAGCTGGACCTGGTCCTGGTGAGTGAGAAGGCTGACCCGCCGGTCTGCCGGATCATGGACTACGGCAAGTTCAAATTCGAGCAAGAAAAGAAAGCCAAAGAGGCCAAGAAAAAGTCGCACCAGACCGAAGTTAAAGAGGTCAAGATGCGCTACAAGATCGACCAGCACGACTACGACGTACGGCTCGGTCAGGCCTCTCGCTTCCTCAAAGCAGGTGACAAGGTCAAGTGCACCGTGATCTTCCGCGGACGGGAGATCCAGCACACTGCCCTGGCTGAACAGCTCCTGCGCCGCATGGCCAAGGACCTCGAGGAAAAGGCCGAGATTCAGCAGGAGCCCAAGCGTGAGGGCCGGAACATGATCATGTTCCTCAGCCCGCGCAAAACACCCCTGGCCAAAGAGAAAGAGGCCGAAGCTGCTGCCAGCAAAGCAGTGCGCACGATCGAGACCCCTCGTCAGGCTGCCGCCAAGGCCGAAGGCTAGAGCGCCAAAACGAAGAGCTCCAACATCTGACTCCATCCCGAGGCAGCCGCCTCAGGATGGAAATCTGCTCTGGCCTGGCACATGTATCCGTGGCCGGCCCCAGGTGCCACAACCAGTCGGTGGCGACTCCCTTCGGTATCCGCTGAGCGCAGGGCTTGATCAATGGCCTGCAACTCCTCAGCGGGCATCAAGGGATCTTGATCACCGCAGAAGCACCAGAGTCGCCCTGCAACATCAGGCACGACCGACAGGGTTGAGTCCTCAATCGCGCCAGGCTTGAAGGACGAGACCCGAGCTCCATAGAAATCACAGGTGGTTGCGATCGCCGGGTTCGTCGCAGCCAGCATCGCCAGGTGACCGCCAAAGCAAAAGCCCACGCAGCCCAGGCTTAAAGAGGGATGGGACTGCTGGATCCAATCGACAGCGGCTTGGACGTCCGCCAGGAGCTGCTCGGCCGTCACACGGTCACGGTGCTCACGGCCAGCGGCCAAACCTGCCTCGTCGTAGCCCACATCCAAATCGGGAGCAGAACGCGAGAAGGTGCTCAGGGCGAGGGCTGCGTAACCCTCCTGGGCCAACCGCTCCGCCACGCTGCGCACCCAGCTGTTCACTCCAAACACCTCTGGCAGCACCAAGACCGCCCCGCGAGGCTGCTCAGGCAGCACCCACCAGCACGGCATGACCGTGGCTGTCACACCCGCTGCTGCTGGAACAGGGATCTGAACCCAGCTGGCCTCAGTGGTCATCGCATTCGCGCTCTTGGAAACCGGCACAGGCTTTTATGCCAACAATGCAATTGTCACCGGGAACAAAGGTCCGTAAGGTGGCCCGAACAGCTTGTGCCACTCGGGCGTGCGGTTCCACATTCAGCAGGACAGCGATATCCCGGCCTCGAGCCAGCTGTACAACCAGATTTGCTTTGCGATTGCTGCGCGGCACTTCCCGCCAGGCCATCGACTCCCCAGTACGCGCCAGCTGGCAATGCAGACCGGCCTCCATCGCAACACCATCAGCAAGGTCTATCGGCAGCTGGAAAACGACGGCGTGGTGGAGGCCATGGCCGGCTCGGGCATCTACGTCCGGGATCAACAGAACCCACGGGAAATCAAGCCACCGCCGGGTCCCCGTGGACGGCATCTCCCGGACATCGACCGCGAGGTCAGGCAGAGCGTGGATGGCCTGCTGAACGCCGGCTGCACCCTGCAGCAGGCCCGGGAGCTATTGACCCGTGAGATCGACTGGCGGCTGCGCTGCGGCGCCCGGGTGCTGGTGAGCACCCCGCGGGAGGACATCGGCGCTTCAATGCTGATCTCCGAGGAGCTCACCCCCCACCTGGATGCCCCGGTCGAGGTCGTTCCCATGGAGGAACTGGAGGCGGTGCTCGACAACTCCAGCAACGGCACGGTGGTCACCAGCCGCTACTTCCTGCAGCCCGTGGAGGAGATCGCCAAACGCCATGGTGTGCGGGCCGTACCGGTGGATCTCAATGATTTCCGCCACGAACTGGACCTGCTGAAGGACCTCCGCGCCGGCAGCTGCGTGGGACTGGTCAGCATCAGCCCTGGCATCCTGCGGGCCGCTGAAGTGATCCTGCACAGCATGCGCGGCAACGAACTGTTGTTGATGACCGCGACCCCCGATGTCAGCAGTCGCCTGCTGGCCCTGCTGCGGGCCTCCAGCCATGTGCTCTGCGACCGCCCCAGCCTCCCGCTGGTCGAGCAGAGCCTGCGCCAGAACCGCTCTCAGCTGATGCGTATGCCACAAGTGCACTGCGCCCAGAGCTACCTCGGGACGGCAACGATTGACCAGCTGCGCAAAGAGATCGGGCTGCTCTCAAGCTGAACTCGGCTGGAGAGGCAATGAAATTGATTTCGCAACAATGAGCTGAGCAATCAGCCTTGTTGTTTCACAAGCGGATGAAGAGATTCGAACTCTCGACCCTCTCCTTGGCAAGGAGATGCTCTACCACTGAGCTACATCCGCAATCGCCGCGGCTCAACCGCCGGCTTAGAGATCATGCATGACCGAGGGCCCCTCGGTCAAACTCTTGCTCAGCAAGATGGAACGATGCTGAACGCGCTGCGAGCCGACCTGGCGATCATCAAGGAACGGGATCCAGCGGCGCGTGGCACGTTCGAGATCTTGTTCTGCTACCCGGGGCTGCATGCCCTGACCTTGCACAGGATCAGTCACCGGCTCTGGCGGGTCGCACCCCTGCCTGCTCGACTGCTAAGCCAGGTCGGACGCTGGCTCACCGGGATCGAAATTCACCCCGGTGCCCGGATTGGCCGTGGGGTCTTCATCGACCACGGCATGGGGGTTGTGATCGGTGAGACGGCAGTCGTCGGCAACAACTGCCTGCTCTATCAGGGGGTGACCCTCGGAGGCACCGGTAAGGCCCACGGGAAACGGCACCCGACCCTGGCGGAGAACGTCGTCATCGGAGCCGGGGCCAAGGTCCTCGGCGCCATTGAAGTCGGTGCCAACACGCGCATCGGCGCTGGTTCAGTGGTGCTGCGTGATGTCGCCCCGGACAGCACCGTGGTCGGCGTTCCTGGACGGGTCGTCCACCAGAGCGGGGTTCGCGTGAACCCCCTGGCCCACTCCGCCCTTCCCGACACCGAGGCTCGGGTGATTCGCAACCTGATGGAGCGCATCGACGCCCTCGAGACGGAGCTCACCCGCACGCAGGACTGCCTCCGCAACCTGGCAGAGGGCAAACCCCTGGAAGAGCCCTGCAGGGCTGCCGCCGCGCAGAACCTCATGGACCGCGAAATTCTGGAGTTCCTGGGGGACAACCCAGGAACCACCAATTAATTAAGCCGAGGCTTCTGCTCCCGAGGGAGCCGGCTGGAACATGAACATCGAATAGATGACGTTGCGGCGCATGCCGGTCATCATTTCGAGGAACATGTCATAGCCCTCGTTCTTGTACTCAATCAGCGGATCCTTTTGACCGATGGCTCGCAGACCAACGGACTCCCGCAGGGCATCCATCGCCTGGAGATGTTCGCGCCAGAGGGTGTCAATCTGCTGAAGGATGAAGAAACGCTCGGCCTCACGCATCAGGCCCGGGCGCTGCTGCTCTACCTGACCTTCTTTGATCTCGTAGGCGTTGCGTAGCTGCTCCTGCAGGAAGGCCTTGAGCTCATCAACGGAGAGTCCACTGAGCTGTTCAGGCTTGAGGTCCTCCAGCAAATAGACGAACTCCTGGACCTTGGCCACCAAGCGGCCCAGATCCCACTCCTCGGGCGGAAGATCAGGGTTGACGTAAGCATCAACGATGTCCTGCATCGTGCGCTCGCCATAGCCAACCACCTGCGCCTTGAGCTCCCGTCCCTCGAGCACACGACGGCGCTCGGCATAGACGGCCTTGCGCTGGTTGTTCATCACCTCGTCGTACTCAAAGACCTGCTTACGGATGTCGTAGTAGTAGGTCTCGACCTTTTTCTGAGCCCCTTCCAGCGAGCGCGTCAGCATGCCGGATTCGATTGGCATGTCCTCCTCGACGCGGAAGGCATTCATCAGCCCTGCGACCCGGTCGCCGCCAAAGATGCGCAGGAGGTTGTCTTCCAGGGACAGGAAGAAGCGGGTGCTCCCCGGGTCGCCCTGACGACCGGCCCGGCCCCGCAGCTGGTTATCAACCCGTCGGGACTCATGGCGCTCGGTGCCGATGACATGCAAACCACCGGCCTCGCGAACGACCGAATCTTCCGACTTGGTCACCACCTCAAATTCACTACGAACACGTTTGATCATTTCCCGCAGCTGCAGGATCTGGGCGTCCTCCGTCGGGGCCTTTTCTGCCGCCTGGGCGATGCGGTCTTCTAGCTCCAGAACGCTGAGCTGACGATCCCCCCAAGCCTTGACCAGATCGTGGGCCAAACCGGAGAGGGCCTGATCCGTGCCGTCCGTAAGCGTGCAGGGATAGAGGGTGCCGATCGCCTTGGCTTCCGAGGGGGCCTTGGCTGATTCAGTCGCTGAAGCAGCACCAAAGCCAGGGGCGGCCTCAGGGGCTCGCTGCAGGGGCACTGGAGGCTTATGGCCGTCTTCCGGACGCACCAATCGAGGCAGGAGCACCTCACGCAGCTTCAGGCGGGCCATGTAGTCGGCGTTGCCACCGAGGATGATGTCGGTGCCGCGGCCAGCCATGTTCGTGGCGATGGTCACAGCACCAGTGCGGCCTGCCTGGGCCACGATTTCGGCCTCGCGCTCGACGTTCTCCGGCTTGGCGTTCAGCAGGTTGTGGGGAATCTGCTGCTCCGCCAGCAGGGTGCTGAGCAGCTCAGACTTCTCAACGCTGGTGGTGCCCACCAGCACCGGCCGACCCTGCTTGTGCACTTCGGCGGTCTCGAGCGCCACGGCCCGCCACTTCGCCGTTTCGTTTTTATAGACCTGATCCGTCCAGTCCTGACGCGCTCGGGTGCGGTTGGTGGGAACGATCGTGACCTCGAGTTTGTAGGTCTTCTCGAATTCCACCTCTTCCGTTTTGGCGGTACCGGTCATACCAGCCAAACGGGGATAGAGCAGGAAGAAGTTCTGGTAGGTGATCGAGGCAAGGGTTTGAGTCTCCGGCTGAATCGGCAGTCCTTCCTTGGCTTCGATCGCTTGGTGCTGACCATCGCTCCAACGGCGCCCAGGCATCACGCGGCCGGTGAACTCATCGACGATCACGGCGTCGTCACCGCGGACGATGTAGTTCACGTCCTTGATGAACATCTCCTTGGCCTTGAGGGCGTTGTTGATGTAATGCGCCCAAGGATCCTGGGGATCGAACAGGTCAGCCACACCCAGGAGTTGCTCGGCTTTGGCGTAGCCCTCATCGGTCAAGGTGCAGCTGCGCTGCTTCTCATCGACCTCGTAGTCACCCTCAGGGTCGATGCCGTCCTTACCCATCTCCGCAGCCCGAACCAACTGGGCCGCCACCTCAGACGCCTTCTGGTATTTCTCCTGGGGCCGCTCCACCTGACCAGAAATGATCAAGGGAGTTCGCGCCTCATCAATCAGGATCGAATCCACCTCGTCGATGACGCAGTAGTGGAAGTCCCGCTGCACCACCTCGGCGATGTCATTCGCCATGTTGTCGCGCAGGTAGTCGAACCCCAGCTCGGAGTTCGTGGCGTAGGTGATGTCACAGCCATAGTTCAGGCGCCGGCTGGAGGGATCCATGTCCTGCTGAATCAGACCCACCGACAGACCCAAGAAGCGGTGGACCTGACCCATCCACTCCGCGTCCCGGCGTGCCAGGTAGTCGTTCACGGTCACCACATGAACGCCGCGGCCCGTTAGCGCGTTGAGGTAGCTGGGCAGCGTGGAGACGAGGGTTTTGCCCTCGCCGGTTTTCATCTCAGCGATCTGACCGTCGTGCAGGATCATCCCGCCAAGAAGCTGCACATCGAAGTGGCGCATGCCGAGCACGCGTTTGCCGGCTTCGCGGACCACAGCGAAGGCCTGGGGCAGCAGCTCATCCAGCAGCTTTCGCTCACGCTCGAGGGTGGCTTCTCGGCTGAGGCCCCGCTGAAGGCAATCGTCCTGGAGGCTGCTGAGCTTCTGCCTGAATTCGGACGTCAAGCCGCGCAGCTCGTCGTCGGAGAGGGGAGCGACCTCCTCCTCGAGCAGATTGATGTCGGAGACAATCGGCTGGTAACGCTTCAGCTTGCGGGCATTGGGGTCACCCAGCAGCAGCTTGAGCATGGAGAGAGCCGATTTGAGCTCCGGGCAGCCTACTGAGAGTGACGGCCCTGCCCAGCTGAGAGGCCCTGACGCTCACCCGTCCAACCGGAGCGCTGCCGCATCGCCTGGCACCAGCCCAGGTGATCGAGGTACCAATCGACCGTCGCAGCCAGTCCCTGTTCAAAGGGGTGGCGGGGCGTCCAGCCCAGTTCCTGCTCAATGCGGCCGGGATCAATCGCATAACGGCGGTCATGGCCGGGCCGATCCGTTACAGGGGTGATCAAACGGGCGTGGGGAGCCCCCTGGGGCAAGCGCTGATCCAACAGGGTGCAGATAGCCTCAACCACCTGCTTATTGGTGCGCTCCCCATAACCGCCCACGCAGTAGCTGCGGCCGGGCTGGCCCTGGGTGGCCGCCAGCAACAGCGCATCGACGTGGTCCTCCACGTACAACCAATCGCGCACGTTGCCGCCGTCGCCATAGAGGGGAATCGGCTCGCCAGCCACGGCCTTGAGGATCACCACCGGGATCAACTTCTCCGGGAATTGCCAGGGGCCGAAGTTGTTGGAGCAATTGGTCACCACCACCGGCAAGCCATAGCTGTGATGCCAGGCGCTCACCAGGTGATCGCTAGCCGCCTTGCTAGCGGAGTAGGGCGAACGGGGGTCGTAGGGCGTGGTCTCTGAAAAACGACCCTGCTCGCCGAGGGAGCCGAACACCTCATCGGTGCTGATGTGGTGAAAGCGAAAGGCTTGTGCCTGCTCCGCCGGCAACTGCTCGAAGTGGGCCCGGGCCGCTTGCAGCATGTTGAAGGTGCCGAGCACGTTGCTGCTGACAAAGACACCGGGGCCATCAATGGAGCGATCCACGTGGCTCTCAGCAGCCAGGTGCATCACCAAATCTGGATCGGCCTGACGCACAGCGGCGGTGGTGGCCTCAGCATCACTGAGGTCCACCTGCAACAGCTGATGGCGCTGCGCTGCTGTCTCACCAAACTGCTCAATACCCGTGAGATCGCTGGCGTAGCCGCACTTATCGAGATTGAAGACCTGGATGTTGGTCTCAGCCAACAGCCGCCGCACCACCGCCCCGCCGATAAACCCGGCCCCACCGGTCACCAGCACGCGCTGGATCGAGCTGGGAAGCGAAACCGTCATCACGCTGGGGTGCTGGCTGGATTGGAGGCTATGCGCAGCAGCACCTGCTCCAGGGCCGCTCGCCAATGCTGAGGCTGCAGGGACAAGGCCTCGCGCGTCGCCTTGCAGTCGAGCAGCGAGTAAGCAGGGCGCTGGGCAGGGGTGGGGTAGTCAGCGGTCGGTATCGGCTTCACCTGGGCCACCCGGGTGAGCAAGCCGTGCGTCACGCCGAGCTCAGCAATGGCGACGGCGAAGTCGTACCAACTGGCAGCGCCGGCATCGCTCCAATGCAAGATCTGAAGAACGCCGTCTTCGAGGGCGAGAACCCGCCAACAGGCTTGGGCGAGTCCAAGGGTGGACGTCGGACATCCCACCTGATCGGCCACCACTCCCAACTGCTCCCGTTCGGCCAGCAGACGCAGCATCGTTCGGCAGAAGTTGCTACCCACCGGGCCATAGACCCAGCTGGTGCGCAGCACCCGGGCACAGGAGTACTCCAGAACAGCGGCTTCACCAGCCGCCTTGGTGCTGCCATAAACCCCAAGGGGCTCGGCCGCTTGCTCAGGGCGATACGGCGAACCCTGCTGACCGTTAAAGACAAAGTCGGTGCTCAGCTGAAGCAACCGGCCTCCGTGATCCGCCTGGGCTTGAGCCAAGGCAGCTGGGGCCAGCGCATTGACGGCCTGGGCAAGCTCTGGTTCCGACTCGGCCCGATCCACGGCTGTGTAGGCACCGGCGTTGATTACCCAGTCGGGTTGATGCGCTTGAGCAATGCGGCGGCAAGCGGCCTGGTCCGCAAGATCCAGCTCCTGGCGTCCGCACGCGATCAGCTCAATCCCCTCTGGGCACGCAGCCATCAAGGCCTGACCCAACTGGCCCGCTGCTCCCGTCAACAGAACCTTCACTGGAAGCCATCCCCTGCGGCGATCAGCGCCTGCCAAGAGGGTGCTGCTGCGTCTTTCTCAGCCAAAAGCGGCGCGGTGGATTGGGGCCAGGCAATGGCGAGATCAGGATCACTCCAAAGCAGGGAGCGCTCGCTCTCTCGATCCCAGAAATCGGTTGTCTTGTAGAGCACCTCCGCCTGGGCGCTCAGGGTCAAAAAGCCATGGGCAAAGCCCACCGGCACCCAGAGCTGCTGTTGGTTGTCGCTGCTCAGGCGAGCGCTAATCCACTGGCCAAAGGTGGGGGAAGACTGGCGGCAATCCACGGCCACATCGAAAATCTCGCCCTGGATGCAGCGCACCAACTTCCCTTGGCCATGGGGGTCCTTTTGAAAGTGCAGCCCGCGAAGGACCCCCTGAGTGGAGCGGGAATGGTTGTCTTGAACAAAGTCAGCGGATGACTGCCCATCCGCCTCCAGAACAGCGTTGAAGCTGCGCTGGTTCCAGCTTTCGTAGAAGAAGCCACGGGAATCGCCGAAGACCCGGGGGGTGATCAGCAGGGGGCCGGAGAGCTGCACTCCGGCCGCCGTCGCTAGGCGCTCAGCCTGCATTGGCAAACTCCAGAAGCTGCAGCAGATACTCGCCGTAGCCGCTCTTGCGCAGGGGCTGAGCCAGGGCCGCGAGCTGATCGCCGCTGATCCAGCCCATGCGCCAGGCCACCTCCTCGGGGCAGCCCACCTTCAAGCCCTGGCGATGCTCAAGGGTGCGGATGTAGCTGCCGGCCTCGTGGAGTGAGTCGCAGGTGCCGGTGTCGAGCCATGCCATGCCACGGCCCATGAGCTCCACCTGCAGCTGGCCATCCCGCAGGTACTGACCGTTGAGATCCGTGATCTCCAGCTCACCCCGCGCTGAGGCGACCACCTGCTTGGCGCGCTCCACCACGGAGTCGTCATAGAAGTAGAGGCCCGTCACCGCGTAGCGGGACTTGGGCTTGGCGGGTTTCTCCTCAATGCTCAGGACCTGGCCACCTGTGGAAAACTCAACGACGCCGTAGCGCTCCGGATCCCGAACCGGATAGGCAAAGACCGTGGCCCCCTGGGCGGTGGCGTTGGTGCTGCGCAGCTGAAACAGCAGGTCATGGCCGTGGAACAGGTTGTCCCCGAGAACGAGGGCCGCCGGGGCACCAGCCAGGAACGCCTCACCAATCAAAAAAGCCTGGGCTAAGCCGTCGGGGCTGGGCTGCACCGCATAACGGATCTCCATGCCCCAGGCGGAGCCATCCCCAAGCAAGCGCTGGAATGCCGCTTGATCGTGGGGGGTGGTGATCACCAAGACCTCACGAATCCCCGCCAGCATCAAGGTGCTGAGGGGGTAATAGATCATCGGCTTGTCGTAGACGGGCAGCAGCTGCTTGCTCACCGCCTGGGTAATCGGGTGAAGCCGCGTCCCCGAACCACCGGCGAGAATGATGCCCTTGCGCTCCTGAGCCAAGGTTGTCCGCCCGCTGGGAGGATATTGGCATGGAAGGGACCAGGCTGATCCTGCATGCCCCGGGTGCTCCAGGACTGCGCTGGCTCGGCATGGGACCAGGCTGGAGGCCCACCCGTGGCCTGTTCAAGCTGCATCGGCTGTTCAACCAATACGCCTTCTGGGCAGAGAACCGCTCCATCAATGATCTGCAGCGCATGCTCAAGGGCAGCGCAGCCGTCGCCAGCCTCTGGCAAGGTAAACGTCTCGTGGGCTTTGGGCGCGCCACAAGCGATGGGATCTATCGCGCCGTTCTGTGGGATGTTGTCATTCCTGAAGACCTGCAGGGCAAGGGTCTAGGCCGGCTGCTGGTGGAGGCCTTAGCCAATTCTCCCCAGCTCAAGGGAGTAGAGCGGGTCTATCTGATGACCACCAACAGCGCCGGCTTCTACAGGCAGCTGGGCTTTGAAGAGGTCGCGGGACAGCGACTGATGCGCCGGGATAACTAAGCCTGCGGCAGGCCTGCCATCAAGCTGCCCATCTCAATGGCTTGCAGGCCGTAGCTCCAGCCCAAATTGCTCTTGATGCCCGCCCGCTCCAAGGCCTGCTGCATCGTGTCGGTGGTGAGGACGCCAAAGATCACGGGCACACCGGAGTCACGGCTGACTGCCGCAACACCTTTGCTGACCTCTGAGACAACCACATCGAAGTGGGGGGTGTCGCCGCGGATCACAGCTCCCAGGGTGATCACCACTTGGTAGCGACCGGATTGGGCCAGGCGCTGCGCCACCAAAGGGATCTCAAAGCTGCCTGGAACCCAGGCCACATCCAGTTGGGCGCTGCTATCGGAGGTATCAATCCCGTGACGGGAGAGGCAATCGAGACAGCCGCTCAGCAACTTGGCCGTCACTAAATCGTTAAATCGGGCAACAACAACGGCAACCCGCAATCCAGACGCGCCGGAAAACTGGCCTTCAAAAACGGTCACGTCAGCTGAGCTCGCGATTTGCTCAGCCTAAGCAGACGGGTATCAAGCGACGAAGAAGCTCATGCCCCAGTTGACCAGCACCAGAGCAACCCACGCGATGCTGCCCAGAAGGATCAGGCGGTTGGAGCGGCCGCTGGTGTCATCGCTCGCGTACAGCACGGGAACCGCCACGATCAGAGCGAACGACATCACCACCAGGGCCAGCACTGAAAGGGTGTTGAGGATCGTCATGGAACTGGGGGTGGCGTCCTGTCAGTTGGCAAATCCTCCCACGCAGGTTGGAGGCCCCCGGGGTTCCTTCACAAGTTGTGGCGCGCCTACGATCTGGCCGCGTTGAAGACAGCCTGCCTGTGGCCGACCAAAACGAGTTGGCGCTGCAGGGCTCGCTGTTCGGACTCGAGCCAGATCCAGCCGCGATCCAACCCAAGGAAGCTGTCTCGGAGCTGGATCAGGAGGCCCTCGAGCGGGATGCCCAGTCCAGACCACGGGTTCGGCAAAGCACCGCTCTGGAACAAGACACCGTCACTGAGGACAGCCAGCAGGAGGAAAGCAGCAGCGACGACCTGCCGGCCTGGCACCACCACAGCCTGGTGGACCGCGAGCAGCTCACACCGATGCTGCGCCACTACGTCGAACTCAAGGCAGAGCATCCCGAACGGGTTCTGCTCTACCGGCTCGGGGACTTCTTCGAGTGCTTTTTCGAAGACGCCATTGCCCTCTCCCGCCTGCTGGAGCTAACCCTGACGGGAAAAGAGGGCGGCAAAGCAATCGGAAGGGTTCCGATGGCCGGCATTCCCCATCACGCCGCCGAGCGCTACTGCGCCGACCTCGTCGGGCGCGGCTTCAGCGTTGCTCTCTGCGACCAGGTGGAAGAGGCCGCTGAGCGCAGCAAAAACGGCGGAAAACCAGCGCTGCTCAAACGGGAAATCACGCGGGTGCTGACCCCAGGCACGGTGCTGGAGGAGGGAATGCTCACGGCCCGACGCAACAACTGGCTCTGCGCGGTGGTCTCTGAGCAACAGCGCTGGGGCCTGGCCATCGCAGACGTGAGCACGGGCGAATTCCGGGTGACCGAACGGGAGGGCAGCGACCACCTGCACCAGGAACTGCTGCAGGTGGACGCCGCTGAAGTGCTCTGGCCAGCACCTGAAGACGGAAGTGAACGCCCTGCTTGGTGCCCTGCATCCCTGCAGCTGACGCCCCTCAGCCGCACCCCCTTCGCCCTGAACGAGTCGAAAGCGATCGTTCTGGAGCGCTTTGCACTGGCCAGCGTCGATGGCTTGGGCTTAGGGGAACAACCCTTGGCCATGCGCGCTGCCGGTGGTCTGTTGCGCTACCTCAGCGATACCCAACCGGGCTGCGAGATCCCCCTCGAGCTGCCCACGACATGGACTGCCGGCGACCAGCTGGTGCTCGATGCAGCCACCCGGCGCAACCTCGAGCTGACCAAGACCCAATTGGGCGGTGGACTGCAGGGGTCCCTGCTCTGGGCCCTGGACCGGACGATGACGGCCATGGGAGGCCGTTGCCTGCGGCGCTGGATCGAGGCTCCCCTGGTGGATCTGGAACTGATCTGCTCCCGCCAAGAGGCCATTGGGGAACTGGTGAGCGGCAGCCAGGCCCGCAGCTTACGCTTGGGGGTGCGCCGGCTGCTCAGACCCATGGGGGATCTCGAGCGGCTCGCCGGACGGGCAGGAGCTGGAACGGCTTCGGCGCGTGATCTCGTGGCCCTGGCGGATGGTCTGGAGCGACTGCCAGCCCTGGCTGGCTTGCTGAGCGAGGTCACCAGTGCACCCCTTGTGGCCCTGGCGAGGCCGTGGAGCGAACTTGAGGCCCTGGCTGCTGAGCTGCGGCACCAGTTGTTGGACACCCCACCGTTAACCCTGACGGAAGGCGGTCTGATTCACGACGGTGTGGACCGCCAACTCGATGGCCTGCGCAACCAACTGGATGACCAGGACGCCTGGCTGGCCGAGCAGGAGCAGTCGGAGCGGCTGAAGAGCGGGATCAGCACCCTCAAGCTCCAGTACCACCGCACCTTTGGCTACTTCCTCTCCGTCAGTAAGTCCAAAGCCAAGGACGTGCCGGACCACTGGATTCGCCGGCAGACCCTGGCCAACGAGGAACGCTTTGTCACCCCCGAGCTGAAAAACCGCGAGGGACGGATCTTCCAGCTCAAAGCGCGGGCGGCCCAGCGGGAGTACGAGCTGTTCTGCCAGCTGCGTCAGCGCGTAGGCGAGCAGGCCGGGCCAATTCGCTTCGCCGCCCGGCTGGTGGCCGAACTAGATGCTCTGGCGTCGCTGGCGGAGGTGGCCGCCACCTCCAGGTATTGCAAACCGCAACTGGTCCCCGACAGCCGCTGCCTTGAGATCCAGGGGGGGCGCCACCCCGTGGTGGAGCAACTGCTGGTGGAAGAACCGTTCACGCCCAACGACGTCAGCCTTGGGGAGGGCTGCGACCTGGTGGTGCTCACCGGGCCCAACGCCAGCGGCAAGAGCTGCTACTTGCGCCAGACCGGACTGCTGCAGCTGATGGCTCAGATCGGCAGCTGGATCCCGGCTGACGCGGCGCGACTAGGCATTGCCGATCGCATTTTCACCCGAGTCGGGGCGGGCGATGACCTAGCGGCGGGCCAATCCACCTTCATGGTCGAGATGGCCGAGACGGCCAACATCCTTCACCACGCCAGCAGTCAATCGCTGGTGCTGCTGGATGAGATCGGCCGAGGAACCGCCACCTTTGATGGGCTCTCGATCGCCTGGGCCGTGGCCGAGTACCTCTCAGGCGATATCGGCGCCCGCAGCATCTTTGCCACGCACTATCACGAGCTCAACGAGCTGGCCGAGCAGCGCAGCAACGTCGAGAACGCTCAAGTGCTGGTGGAGGACACCGGTTCAACCCTGCGCTTCCTGCACCGGGTCGTCAGCGGTGGCGCCAACCGGAGCTACGGCATCGAGGCCGCTCGACTCGCCGGCGTGCCAGCCCCCGTGGTGCTTCGAGCCCGCCAGGTCTTGAGTCGCATTGAGGCCAACAGCCACGTCAGCGTTCAAGCCGACGCCGCCTGATCCAACCAAGCCCGGCGAAACAGGGCGTTCAGTGCGGCACCCACCAAGCCAGCACCACCGCGGCTGCCGTCGAGACGGATCTGAGCTAGGTCGCTGGCGGCGAGATGGCGCTTGCTCTCCGCCACGCCCACGAAGCCAACGGGCATGCCAATCACCAAGGCAGGCGCTGCCACCTGGGCGGTACGGACCTGCTCCAATAGCAGCTCCAAGGCCGTTGGTGCACTGCCAATCAAGACCACTGCGCCCGGATGGGCGCGCAAGGCCTCTTGCATCCCCACCGCCGCTCGGGTCCCGCCCTCGGGAGCCCGTTCAGGGGCCCAATCGAGCACGCTGCGCACGACGTTGCCAAAGGTCCGCCGTGCCATCGGAGCCACCGCCGCCGCGGCCATGGCGGTGTCCGTCAGGACCGGCGCCTGGGCACGGAGTGCCACGAGACCGAGTTCACAGGCCTGAGCTGAAAACGACACCCCCCGAACCAAGCTGAGGTCGCCACTGCTGTGAATCAAGCGCAGCACCACATCCCGTTCGGGAACCGATAAACCCTCCAGAGCGCCTTCGGGCAAGGCCGCTTCGATCAGACGCAGGCTCTCGCTGAAGATCGGATGGTCGAATCCCATGGGGATCAGCATGCCCGGCTGACAGACTCTGTACAGACTGTGCAGTGCGATGTCGGCAGAGCGTTTTGGCGTACAGGAAGCCCGTCAGCGCTTCCCAGAACTGCTGGTGCGCGCCTCGAAGGGTGAGCGGCTGGTGATCCAACGCCATCGCCAGGATCTGGCCGCCATCGTCCCCTTGCAGGACGCGACGGCGGGTGGCCCCAGCAGCCAAGAAGCGATGGAGAACCTGCTGAGCCTCAAGGGAAGCGCCAAGGAGCGCAGTCCTCAGCAGCGAACGCCTGGGGCAGCCGGTGCAAAAGCTCGCTTTCAAGCCAGACAACTCGGCCCCGGCAGCCGCATCGGGCTGGACGGCAGTGCCCTTGTGGCTTTTCTGAATGACGATCCGCAAACCAGCCGGGTGCTGCAGCCCGTCCTTCAGGGCATCGCCCAAGGCAGCTGGCAAGGGGTGATCAGCAGCATCAGCCTGATGCAGGTCATGGAGACTGCCCTCTGCCAAGGAGATGAAGCCCTGGCCTTGCGTTACAGCACCGCCTTTGCAAACCCCAGACAGTGGCTGCAGGTGCCGCTCGATGGCGGTCTCGCCCTGGCCGCCAGCCGTCTCAAGCAACAGGAACCGCAACTGGAGCTCCACCACGCGATCGAACTGGCCACAGCAATTCAGAACGAGGTGGCTGTGTTGGTCACAGCCGATGGGGATCTGGCGCAAACTGCACTGCACCCTGTGCTGCCATGCCGATCCATCTGATCTGGGGCGACGACGAAGCCGCGCGCAGCAGAGCCGTCGAAGCACTGGTCAAGAACCAGGTCGATCCCTCCTGGCAGAGCATCAACCTCAGCCGTCTAGACGGCAACGACACCAATCAGGCCGCTCAAGCCCTGGAGGAAGCGCGAACGGCCCCCTTCGGCGGCGGCGATCGGGTGATCGTGTTGCAGCGCAGCCCCTTCTGCAATCAGTGCCCGGCTGATCTGGCGGAGCAGCTGGAGGCCAGCCTCAATCTGGTGGCGGAGAAGTGCCATCTGGTGTTGGTGAACGCCGCCAAACCGGATGGGCGGCTCAAGACCACCAAGGCCCTGCAAAAACTGGTCAAAAGTGGCGAAGCCCAGGAACGCAGCTTCCAACTGCCAGCGATCTGGGATGGATCAGGGCAAGTGGAACTGGTGCAACGCACAGCCCAGGAGCTGGGCCTGAAACTGCAGCCCGACGCCGCCCAAGCGCTGAGCGATGCCATCGGCAGCGACAGCGCCAGGCTGGCGAGCGAACTGGAAAAACTCTCCCTTTACGCCGGAGCAGGCCAGGCCATCACATCCCAAGCCGTGGACGCCCTGATCGGCAGCCAGGCCACCAATGCCCTGCAGGTGGGTGATGCCCTGCTGGCGGGACAACCTGCAGCAGCCGTAGCGCTGGTGGATGTGCTGCTGGCCGCCAATGAGCCCGCCCTACGGATCGTGGCCACCCTCTGCGGGCAAATCCGCGGTTGGCTTTGGGTGAGCCTGCTGGATCAGCAGGGCGAGAACGATGTCAATGCCATCGCTAAAGCCGCCGGTATTGGCAATCCCAAGCGGATCTACGTGATGCGCAAACAGATCCGTGGCCGCAAACCCGAACGCTTCCTCGCTCTACTCAGTCAGCTCCTGCAGGTGGAGGCCAGCCTCAAACGCGGCGCCGACCCCGCTGATGCCTTCCGCGACGGGTTCCTACTGACGCCATAGGACAATCATCGATCACGCACTTGCGCCCACCCATGGCCCTGCTGGTCCAGAAATTCGGCGGCACCTCCGTGGCCGATGTGGAGCGCATCCAGGCCGTGGCCAAGCGCATTGCCGCCAGCAAAGAGGACGGCAACGATCTAGTGATCGTGGTCTCGGCCATGGGGCACACCACCGATGAACTCACCGGGCTCGCCCAGGCCATCAGCAGCAACCCGCCCCAGCGGGAGATGGACATGCTGCTGGCCACCGGGGAGCAGGTCTCGATCGCGCTGCTCTCGATGGCCCTACATGCCGAAGGCATCCCGGCGGTCTCGATGACTGGACCCCAGGTGGGAATCCTGACTGAATCCGCCCACGGCCGCGCCCGGATCCTGGAGATCAAAACCGAGCGGGTGCGCCGGCTGCTGGATGACGGAAACGTCGTTGTGGTCGCCGGATTCCAGGGCACCAGCAACAGCCTCTCAGGGGTTCCCGAGATCACCACACTGGGGCGGGGCGGCTCAGACACCTCCGCTGTGGCCCTGGCCGCGGCGATCGGAGCCGATGCCTGCGAGATCTACACCGACGTCCCCGGCGTCCTGACCACCGATCCCCGCAAGGTGGCCGATGCCCAGTTAATGGAGACGGTGACCTGCGACGAGATGCTCGAGCTAGCGAGCCTGGGAGCCGCTGTCTTGCATCCGCGCGCCGTCGAGATCGCCAGGAACTACGGCGTGCCCTTGGTGGTGCGCTCCAGTTGGAGCGATGCACCGGGCACGTTGCTCACCAGCGACAGCACCAGCCATCGCGGTAGCGGTGAGGGCCTGGAGCTGGGCAAGCCCGTCGATGGCGCGGAGCTGGAGACGGATCAGGCCGTGCTCGCCCTCTCCCATGTCCCCGATCGCCCAGGAGTCGCGGCTCAACTGTTTGAAGCGCTCTCTAATGCGGGCTTGAGCGTGGATCTGATCGTGCAGTCCACCCACGAGGGCAGCAGCAACGACATCGCCTTCACCGTGGCTGAGGCGCAACTGGAGGAGGCCAAGGCGGTCTGCCAAAACGTCTTGGACGCCATGGATGCCGCCGCGGCCGGCGCCACCCTGAGCACCCAGGCCGGGATGGCGAAGCTCAGCATCGCTGGCGCCGGAATCATGGGCCGTCCGGGGGTCGCAGCACGCCTGTTCGACACCCTGGCCAAAGGGGGCATCAACCTGCGCCTGATCGCCACCAGCGAAGTGAAGGTGAGCTGCCTGGTCGCGGGTCATCAGGGCAACAAGGCCCTGCAGGCGGCAGCCCACTGCTTTGAACTGAACGAGCGGCAGCTGCATCTCAACCCAGCCCCCTCTGGAGCGGGTCAACCGGAGGTGCGGGGTGTGGCCCTTGATCGGGACCAGGCCCAAGTCGCCGTGCGGCGCATTCCCGATAAGCCGGGAACGGCCGCGGCGGTTTGCCGTGCTCTTGCGGACGCAGGGGTGAGCCTGGACGCCATCGTGCAGTCGGAGCGCACCCATGGCTCAGGCGAACAACTCAGCCGTGACATGGGCTTCTGCCTCAAGCGCGAGGACCTGGGCCGGGCGCGAACTGCCCTGCAACCGCTGCTGAATCAGTGGCCCGGCGCCAGCTTTGAAGAAGGAATGGCAATCGCTCGGATCAGTGCCGTCGGTGCGGGCATGCCCTGCACCGCTGGGACGGCCGGTCGCATGTTCCGCGCCCTCGCTGACGCACAGATCAACATTGAGATGATCGCCACCAGCGAGATCCGCACCAGCTGTGTGGTTCCCGAAGGGGAGGGCATCAAAGCCCTTCAGGTGATCCACGACGCCTTCGGCCTCGGGGGCGAGGTGAAGCACCAGGCCCAGGGAACCGAGGCACCGGTTTAAACCGTTGCTGCGATGCCGGCAGGCTCAAGCATCAGCTTGCTGCCGCTGACGGAGGAGTCCATCTCAATCGGATAGGCCCCGTCAAAGCAGGCGGTGCAGAAGTTCTCGGCATTGGCGTGGGCTGCCTCAACCATGCTCTCTTTGCTCAGGTAGGCCAGGGAATCGACCCCCAGGTGCGCGGAGATCTCCTCAAGGGTCAGTCGGGCCGCGATCAGCTGGTCCTGGGTGTCGGTGTCGATCCCGTAGAAGCAGGGGTGGGTCACCGGCGGTGAGCTGATGCGCATGTGCACCTCGGTCGCACCGGCATCGCGGATCGCCGCCACCAACTTGCGGCTCGTGGTGCCGCGCACAATCGAGTCATCGATCACCACCACGCGCTTGCCAGCCAGGACATCCGGTAGGGGGTTGAGCTTCACGCGAATGCCGGCTTCGCGCATGGCCTGGGTGGGCTGAATGAAGGTGCGGCCGACGTAGCGGTTTTTGATCAGGCCGTCACCGAAGGGGATGCCGCTGTACTGGGAATAGCCAATCGCGGCGGGGATCCCGGAGTCAGGAACACCGATGACGATGTCCGCTTCGATCGGGGTTTCGCGGGCTAACACCTCGCCGATGCGAACCCGGTAGCTGTAGAGGGATTCGCCGAAGAAACGGCTGTCGGGCCTGGCGAAATAAATCATCTCGAAGACGCAGAGCTTGGAGGGCTCCTCCACCCAGCGACTGCGGACCGGCTCGGACTGCCCCAAGCGGAAATGGACGATTTCGCCGGGCTCGATGTCCCCATCGAAGCTGGAACCAATAATGTCCAGGCCGCAGGTCTCGCTGCTCACCACCCAGCGGGCCTCGCTGATCTCACCCATGTGGCCAAACACCAGGGGACGGATGCCATGGCCGTCGCGCAGGGCAAACAGGCCTTCGGGGGTGCCGATCACCAGGCTGAAGGCGCCTCGGCAGCGTCCGGCTGCTGCACGGATGGCGCTGTCCCAATCACTGCCAGCGTTCACGGCCTGCTGAATCGCAAAGGCGATCAGCTCTGAATCGGTCGTGGAGGTGAATTCCGCTTCAGGGAGATCACTGGCTAGGGCCGTCCGCAGTTCGCCGGCGTTCACCAGGTTGCCGTTGTGGGCAAAGGCCATCGGGCCCAGCCGAGTGTTGAGCAACACGGGCTGGGCGTTGCAGGCCTTGCTCGAACCCGTCGTGGAATAGCGGTTGTGGCCGATGGCGAGCTGGCCGGGGAGGCGCTCGAGGACTTCGGGGGTGAACACCTTGCTCACCAGGCCCATGTCCTTGTGCAGGCGCACCTTGAGGTCGTCAAAGACGGCGATGCCCGCCGATTCCTGACCGCGGTGCTGAAGCGCGTAGAGACCGAAGTAGGTGAGGTTGGCCACCGGCTGGTCACTGGCCAACACCGCAAACACGCCGCAGGCCTCTTCCGGCTTGTCCGGACGATCGAAGCTGGGTGTGGCGTCTGTCACAGCAAGTCCCAGCTTCAGATTTCCTTCAACATTGTGCATCAGGGTTCTCCTCAGGCTGTCGGAGGCAGGTCGACGCCCATGCGCCGCGGAATCGCCTGCTCAAAGCGCTCACGTATCTGGGCAATGGGCGTGGTGAGCAGGTTCGAGCCCGCCTGGGTGATCGAGAGCTCACTGTCGTCCTCCACCACACCGAGGCACTGCGCCGGAATGCCGCTGGCATCCACAGCCTCCTGCCAAGCCACCGTTTGAGCCGGGGAGACGCTGACCAAGATGCGGGCGCCGCCTTCGGCAAACAGCAGGCGATCGAGGCGAGCGGCGCTGGAGGGAAGTTCCAGGTGGGCACCCAAGCCAGAGGCCATGCAGCACTCCGCAGCGGCCACAGCCAACCCACCATCGCTGAGGTCATGGGCGGACTTCACCAGACCCTGGGTGATGGCCTGGCGCAGGAACGCCTGAACCGAGCGCTCCAACTCCAGGTCGATCTCCGGCGGGCGCCCCGTCACGGCTCCATGGATTCGCTCGAGGTAGCTCGTGCCAGCCAGGCCCAAGCGGCCATCGGCTGGAGTCTCCCCCGCTTCCAAAGGCACACCGAGCATCCAGATCACATCACCGGCGTCCTGCCAGGCCTGGCCACGGACCTGGCTGAGGTCATGAACCAAGCCGACCATGCCCACCACCGGGGTCGGATGGATCGGCAACATCGAGCCATCGGGCATCCGCGTCTCGTTGTAGAGGGAGACGTTGCCGCCGGTCACTGGGGTATCAAGGGCCGAGCAGGCGGTGGAGAGACCGCGGCAGGCCATGGCCAACTGCCAATAGCCCGTTGCAGTCTCTGGGGAGGGGAAGTTGAGGTTGTCAGTGACCGCCAGGGGCTCAGCGCCCACGCAGCTCAGGTTGCGGGCGGCTTCGGCCACGGCCGCCATGCCGCCACGCTCTGGATCGAGGGCCACCCAACGGTTGGGGCAATCCACCACCGCCGCCACGCCACGGGTCGCGGCCTGGGTTTCAGCCTGGGGGCGCAGCCGCACCACCGCCGCATCGGCGCCGCCCGGGGGAACGACCGTGTTGGCCTGCACCTGGTGGTCGTACTGGCGATAGACCCAGCGCTTGGAGGCGATCGTGGGATCGTCCAGCAGGGTCAGCAGGGTCTCGCTCCAGCTGACTCCATTGATCCCCGAGGGGGATGCAGACGGGAGCCGGTCCTCAGACCAGCGCCAGTGCTCCTGAATGGGCGAAGGAGGCTCACTCAGCAGTTCATGGCGGTTGATCGGGGTGTCATCCGCCAGGGCGCTGGCGGGCACCTCAGCGGCGACTTCGCCGTTCTGAAGCACCCGAACGATGTTGTCCTCAAGGACGCGGCCCACCACGGCAGCCTGCAGGCCCCAACGGGTGAAGCGCTCCATCAGCGCCGCTTCCCGCCCGGGCTTCACCACGAACAGCATCCGCTCCTGGGACTCGCTCAGCAGGAACTCGTAGGGGGTCATCCCGGCCTCTCTGGCGGGCACGCGATCGAGATCCAGCTCAATGCCCAGACCGCCCTTGGCGGCCATCTCTGAGCAACTGCAGGTCAAACCTGCGGCTCCCATGTCCTGCGCCGCGACAACATCACCGCTCTGGAAGGCATCGAGGCAGGCCTCAATCAGGCCTTTCTCCAAAAAGGGATCGCCGACCTGCACGGCCGGACGATCGTCCAGGGAGGCTTCCGTGAGTTCCGCCGACGCAAAGCTGGCGCCGCCCATGCCATCCCGGCCAGTTGTGCTGCCGACGTAGACCACCGGGAAGCCGACGCCCTCGGCCCCGGAGCAGACGATCGTCTCGGTCTCCATCAAGCCCAGGGCCATGGCGTTGACCAGGGGGTTGCCGGAATAGCTGGCGTCAAAGGCCACCTCACCGCCCACCGTGGGCACACCGACGCAATTGCCGTAGTGGGCAATGCCCGCCACCACACCCTCCATCAGGCCGACGTTGCGCTCGTCCTCCAGCGGGCCAAAGCGGAGGGCATTCAGCAGGGCAATCGGGCGGGCACCCATGGTGAAGATGTCCCGCAGGATGCCGCCCACGCCCGTTGCGGCGCCTTGAAACGGCTCCACCGCTGAGGGGTGGTTGTGGCTCTCGATCTTGAAGGCCAGGCGTTGGCCTTCTCCTAGGTCAACGACGCCCGCGTTCTCACCGGGTCCCACCAGGATCCGCGGGCCGGTCGTGGGGAAGCCCTGCAGCAGGGGTCTGGAATTGCGATAACAACAGTGCTCAGACCACATCACACCGAACATGCCGAGCTCAGCTCGGTTGGGGGCTCGGCCGAGGCGGCGGCAAATCTCGTCGTAGTCGGCTTGGCTGAGGTTCTCCTTTTTCAGCGCGTCAGCAACGGAGTAGTCAGGGGCTGCGACCACGGACCAGGGAGCGAGATCATTCCAGTCTCGCTGAGCGACTCACCCCCTCTCAAACCCAGGGATCGTCCTGGTGGCGGCGGGGCTGTGGCTCGTCGGTTTCAGTCCAGTCATCCCAGGCCTCCTGGGATCGCGCTGGGCGGTCCAGGTCTGGTTCCCGCTCATCCCAGGGGGGTTCCTCCAACCACCCCTCGAGCCGCTCTTCGAAACGATCGCCGGCGTTCTGGACTTGATCGCGCCAGCGGGAGGTTTCCTCCTGCATCTGCTCGCGCCAACGCCTGGAGCGACGCAGGAACTCCTGACGAACACTGGCTTTCGCCAGGGGAAGGTCATCCAGACCCGACAGGGACGTGAAAACCGTTCCGGGTTGTTGATCGTTGATGCGCGCGGGGGCCAAGCGCCACCGACTGGTTCCGGGCAGTCTCGGATCACTGCGGGACACCAGGTAGTGGAGGATCTGACCACTGCTGAGATCGACTGCCGCATCTGCGATCTGCCCCAGGGGTTCGCCATCTTGGCCGAGGAGAGTCGCCTCGATCAAGGTGGGCAAGCGATCCATGGTGGCGATTTCGGTCGCAGCCGCATCCCCACGGACAAAGAGCTCCAGTTCCGCCAGACCGCACAACTGATTCAGACGCCAGACCTCACGGCGATCACCCAAGGCGGATGGCTTGGAGAACCAGCCAAGGAGCCGATGCACCGGAGGGTGCATCCAAGCGGCGACACCAACCCCATGGTCGAGGCCTTGATCGCAGCGAACGCGGCGGCGCAGCAATTCGCTGAGCAGCAGCTGTTCGGGGAGGCTCACTGGCGGATCTGAACCGGCATCACCAAGTAGGTGAAGCTGGAGTCGTCTTGGGGAGCCAGCACCACCGGAGTGGTCGGGGCATTGCACTGCAGCTGGACCTGCTCGCAGCCCATGGCCTTGAGGCCTTCCAGGACGTAGCGGACGTTGAAGGCGATCTGGATGGCGTCGCCGCTGACCTGGGCTCCGATGGCCTCTGAGCCACTGCCCACGTCTTGCGCATCGGCACTGATGGACAGCTGACCGGCTGCGGGGTCGCTCGTGAGTTTGACGACGTTGTTGTGTTGATCGGCCAAGACCGCCACACGCTCCAGGGCTCTCAGGAGACCCTTGCGATCGACCTGAAGCTGGCGACCGAAGCTTTCGGGGATCAGCTGCCGGTAGTTGGGGTAGGTGCCATCGAGGCTGCGGCTGGTCAGGACCTGGTCAGCCCATTGGAAGACCACCTGACCGCGATCACAGAAGAGGCTCACAGCATCGCTGCCGCCGCGGCTGGAGAGCAACCGCTCCAACTCCCGCAGGGAGCGGGCGGGGACCGTCACATCCAGCTCCGCTTCACTGCTGGAGGCGTTCTGCAGACGCAGGACGGCCAGACGGTGGCCATCAGTGGCGGCGCATTCCAAACCGTTCTGATCCAGGCCCAGGTGAACACCGGTCAGCAGCTGCTTGGCCTCATCACCACTGCTGGCGAAGAGGGTTGCGCGCAAACCCTTGATCAGGACCTCGGGATCCAACTTGATCGGAGTTCCCGCTTGAGCCAGAGGGAGCTCAGGAAAATCATCGGCGGGCATCCCCCGCATCTGATAACTGCCCGAGAGGCTGGTCAACTCGACCTGCTCACTGCCCTCTTCGCAGCTGAGGGTGATCGGGCTGTCGGCCGGCATCCGCGACACGATCTCACCAAAAAGTCGGGCGGGAAGGGTGATGGCACCGCTGGTGGCGACTGAGGCGCTCAGGCTGGTCTGGATGCCCAGGCTCAGATCAAATCCGGTCAAGCTGAGGCGCCCCGTTCCGGCATCTGCGGTCAGCAGCACATTCGCAAGGACCGGATGGGTGGGACGTGCGGCAACAGCCCTGCTCACCAGTTGAAGACTGGAATTCAGTTCGGCCTGGGAGCAGACCAGCTTCATGGCAGGACTGAAGGGCCCTCCACGCTTCCACAACCCAAGCGGAAGCGCAACGGGTCGAGCGATCGGGTTCCCCGGCAATCCCCAGACGACCGATTAAGGATTAAAGGATCAAGAAGAAAGAAAACCAAATCCGTAGTCGTAGGTCTTGGGGAAACCCTGGGAAATTACCAACTCCTATTGACTGCAAAGGGTTTCGCTTCCCGCAGGCCTGTGGAACCAGGATTTGGAATGCGAGCCATCGAAGCCCTTTCCCCTTTTTCCAGGGATTGCGGAAAAGGAGGTGAGCCTCAGCGGTTTCCGGTTCTCGCTGTTTCCAGTCTTCTTTCCACAGGTTGTGGGCAGTCGCTTTTTGGATTGGTTGGCTTTCTTGGACGCAAAAAAAGCCCGGCTTGTGGCCGGGCAAAGCGGTCTCGGGGGCTCAGAAGCCCATCACTTGCGCCACCTTGGCGGTGTCGGCATCGAGTCCGGTATGGAACTTGGAGTCGTTGTGCTCGATTGCGGTTGTCGGGTCCTTCAGGCCGTTGCCTGTGAGGACACAGACCACCGTGGCGCCTGCAGGGACTTCGTCGCGCCGTTTGATCAGACCCGCGACGGAGGCTGCGCTGGCGGGTTCGCAGAAGACGCCTTCGCCACTGCCGAGCAGTTTGTAGGCCTCGATGATTTCGGCGTCTGTGACGGCCATGAAGTCGCCGTTGCTCTCAGCCCGGGCCTTCAGCGCGTTCTCTTTGTTCACCGGGTTGCCGATTCGGATCGCAGTCGCGATGGTGTCGGGCTGCTCGACGGTGTGCCCCAGGACCAGGGGGGCTGAGCCGGCCGCCTGGAAGCCCATCATTCGGGGCAGTTTGCGGCTGTGGCCGGCGGCCTTGTACTCGTTGAAGCCCATCCAGTAAGCGCTGATGTTGCCGGCGTTGCCGACGGGGATGCAGAGCCAATCCGGGGCCTCGCCGAGGGCATCCACCACCTCGAAGGCCGCGGTTTTCTGGCCCTGCAGTCGGTAGGGATTCAGGGAGTTCACCAGCGTGACGGGGTATTGGTCCGCCACCTCACGAACGATCGCCAGGGCCCGGTCAAAGTTGCCCTTCACCGCCAGCACTTCCGCGCCGTAGAGCAGGGCTTGGGCCAGCTTGCCCTGGGCCACATAGCCATCGGGGATCAAGACGAAGGCCCGCATGCCACCGCGCTTGGCATAGGCCGCTGCCGCCGCCGAGGTGTTGCCTGTACTGGCACAGATCACCGCCTCGGAACCCGCTTCCTTGGCCTTGGAGATGGCCATGGTCATACCCCGGTCCTTGAAGGATCCGGTGGGGTTCAGGCCGTCGTATTTGAGGTAGACCTTGACCCCCTTGCCGATCCGTTGAGCAATGGAGGGGGCAGGGATCAACGGGGTGGCCCCTTCCCGCAGGGTGATCACCGGGGTCTTGTCGCTGACGGGCAACCAGCGGCGGTAGCCCTCGATCAGGCCCGGCCAGTCCTGCATTGTTGCTGTCTTCAATCCCAGTCGCCGGCGGATGGAAGTCAGCAGGGGCACGGTCGACTGGGACGTTCTAGACCCGAATCTACGGGGCAGCCTTGTTGTCGCCCCTCAAACCGTCTAACGGCGAATCGGAGAAGAAGGAGATCAACTGGCTAATGGATTTTGCCTTCTCCAGCACGCTCATGAGCGCTGGGATGCTCACCTCCAACTCATCGACTGGGTAGGCCTGCATGAAGTTGACCGCATTGAGCTTGTCGTCCCCAGCGACCAGTGCATTGATGACACCGGCTCGCAGGGCGGGGATGCCTGCACCCGGGGCCTTGAGCGGATAGATGATCTTGGCCACCCGGGCCAGGATCGCTTCGCCCAGACGGGTGTTCAACAAGCGGCTGGTGAGCACCAAGGGGATCGCGAGCTCCGCCTTCAGCAGCTTGGAGACCTCCTTGGGCTCCATCTTCGTGAACTTCAGGAGATCCGAGAGCAGACCCCTGGCCTGATCGGTCTCGGCCAAGTATTCGAAGTCCGCAACCGGGATCGAACGCCGGAAGGCGCCGGTGACGAACACCACGTTCTCTGCCGCTAGTGCTGGCGTCCCACCGAGTAACCCCAGGCCAAGCGCTGCAGCGAGGAGGCGCTGGCGTTTGCAGGTCGGCATGGGGCCTCGAAACAGTGCGGTGACCCTAGGCCGGACTCACCAGGACGTCGCGCACGAGCCTGACCATGCTGCGTTCCGCCAGTCCTTTGGCCATCTCTGTCCCCATGCGCCGCAGTTCGGTTTCCTGCAGCAGCCTTGGGACCCGTTTCAGCAGCAATTGCGGATCGAATCCAGGCAGTTGGTTGAGGATGGCGACGAGGCGTTGGATGGGCTCCAAGGAGAGCAATTCCACGTCGCTGGCGGTGATCGCCACGCGATCCCGCAGACCAGGTGGCCTCAGGGCTCGAGGCAAGCGTTGGCTCAGGCGGACCGCGGTTTGCCAACCCAGGGCATCGAGTTGGTCGACGGCGGCTTCAACGAGTTGGTTGCGCAGCAGCCCCGCCTTGGGGGAGAAGAGGAAGTCGAGGACTTGATCGAGCAGTCCCTCCAGATCCAACTGGCTGCCGCTGGCGGCACTGCTGATCAGGTTGTCCAGCCGCTGCCAACGGAAGATGTCGCCGTCGAACAGCATTTCCTTGAGGCTGTTGCGCAGTTGCGGGTCCGGGTCCTCCATCAGCCGGCGGGCGAAGTAGGGGTAGGCCGCACCCAGGATTTTGAAATCAGGATCGACGCTCAAGGCGATGCCCTCGAGCGTCACCAGGGAGCGAATGATGAGTGCGTAGTAAGGGGGGACGCGGAAGGGGAAGCGGTACATCACACCGCTGAGGTCGTCCGTGACCGCCTTGAAGTCCATCCGGCTGACGCCCATTTCCAGGGCTTGGCCAAAGACCTGCTCAAAGGCCGGAACGATCGGCTCGAGATTCACGTCCTCCGCCAGGAAGCCCAGGCTGACGAAGTCATTGCTCAGCTTTCCGAAATTGCGGTTCACCAGGTGGACCACCGCTTGGATCAAGCCGGTGCGGCTTTCACGGCTGACCTCGCTCATCATTCCGAAGTCGAGATAGGCCAGGCGACCATCGGCCAGCGCCAGCAGGTTCCCGGGATGGGGATCGGCGTGGAAGAACCCGTGCTCCAGCAGTTGCTGCAGGGAGCAGTTCACCCCCACGGTGACCATGTCGTCCGGGTCGATCCCCAGTTCGCGCACGGCCTCAAGGTTGGTGAGTTTCACCCCGTCGATCCACTCCATCGTCAGCACACGCCTGGCCGTGGCATCGCGGAAGATCCGGGGTACGGCGATGCGGGGGTTGTGGGCGTGGAGCTCTGCGAACGTTTCGGCGTTGGTCGCTTCGTTGCAGTAGTCCATTTCCTCGAACACCCGCTTGCCCAGCTCGTCGATCAGGGCCACCAGATCGGAGCGGATTAGGCCGATATTCCGGTTGAGCCAGGCAGCGATGTTGCGCACGATGTAAAGATCGAGCGTGATCTGTTCGCGCAGGCCCGGCCGTTGCACCTTCACGGCCACCTTCTCGCCACTGAGCAGCACACCCCGGTGGACTTGGCCGAGGGAGGCCGCTGAGATCGGCTCCCGTTCCAGCTCGGCATAGATCGCTGAAATCGGAGCACCGAGGTCTTCTTCGATGCAGGCCATCGCCAGGCCGGAATCGAAGCCGGGCAGTTGGTCCTGGAGTCCGGCCAGCTCCTCCAGTAGGAGTGGCGGAATGATGTCGGGGCGGGTGGAGAGGGCCTGACCGGCCTTGATGAAGGCGGGACCGAGGGAGGCCACCAGATCGGCGGCTTCTTTGGCCCGCGCCCGGGCGTACTCGGGATCCTTGAGCCTGCGGGTCAGCCAGTCGAAGCCGACACCGAAGAGATAGAGGCCGATCGGAACGAGCGTTTGCCACAGCCGGCGGATCAAACGCTGGGGGGCGCCGGCGTAGATCCGACTGATCGCGGCTGGGTCGTATTCGAGTAGGCCAGCGGCCTCAATGAAGTCGGAGAGCTCCTCGCGCTGGGGCTCCACCGTTTTGGTCGGTTCAGCAGGGGTGTTCGGTTCGGCGTCGTCACCGAACACGCTGCGTTGCATGGCAGCCGCCGCTGCTTCGGCAGGGGTGAGGCCGGTCTCTGACATGACCCCCTTCTAAACGAAAGAGACAGCCGCTACGGTCGGGCCCAACACCAGGCTGCTCGTGCTTACCGGTCTGCGCCTCGAGAACATTGCTCTGATCGAGGAGCTGCAGCTGGAGTTTGGAGAGGGCTTCACGGTGCTCACCGGTGAGACCGGAGCCGGTAAGTCCATTCTTTTGGATGCCCTGGATGCCCTACTGGGTGGACAGGGGCAGCGGCTGTTGCGGCAGGGCAGCAGCAAAGGGGTGATTGAAGCCAGTTTTTCCCTCAGTCCCCCTCTGCTGGAGTGGTTGAACGAGCAGGAGTTGGAGTGCGATGAGGAGGAGTTGCTGCTGAGCCGTGAATGGCGCCAGAAGGACCATCGCCTCAGCAGTCGCCATCGACTCAATGGCGTTGCAGTCAACCGTCAGCAGATTCAATCCCTGCGCCCCCTTCTGTTGGACCTGACGGTTCAGGGTCAGACCCAACAGTTGGCTCGGCCTGGTCAACAGCGCCGTTGGTTGGACCGTTTTGGTGGCGCTGAACTCCAGCAGCATGCGGCTCCCGTTCAGGAGAGCTATCGCTCCTGGCGCCAAGCCTCGGCGGCCCTGGAGCAGGCCAAGGCCGATTGGTTGACGCTGCAGGCCGATTTGGAGCGTCAGCAACAGCTCTTGGATGACCTGGAGGCGGCGCAGCTGGAGGACCCTTCAGAGCGCAGCCAACTGGAGAACGAAGAGAACCGTCTCGCCCATGGGGTGCGTTTACAGGAAGGGGTGATGACCCTGATGGGACGGCTGGTGGATGGCGCTGAGGAGGCGCCATCGGTGTTGGACCACCTGGCGGCCTGTGAGGCCGAGTTGGCTCAGATGCAGCAACTCGATGGCAGCTTGTCGGCGGTAAGCGCTCGTTTTGGCGATGGCTTAGCGGAGCTCCAGGACTTCATCCGTGAACTCGATCGCTACGGCTCGAGCCTGGAGAGTGATCCAGACAGCCTGGGTCAACTGCAGGAGCGGATGGCCTTGCTGAAGGCGCTCGAAAGGCGCCATGGCAAGGATCTTGCCGAGCTGATCGTTTGCCGTGATCAGCTGCGCGAGCAGCTTGTCCCCGGCGGCGCTCAAGCCAGCCTTGAGGCTTTAGAGCAGGACGAACTCCAGGCCCGCCAGCGCCGTGATCGCTGCAATGCCCAACTGACTCAGGCTCGCCGCGTTGCCGCTGAGGCCTTGGAACAAGAGCTGATGCAGGCCCTGCGGCCGATGGGTTTGGCCAACGTTCGCTTTCAAGTGGGTATCGAACCCGCGGCCCCCGCGGAAGAAGGGGCGGACGCGGTCCAGTTCCTGTTCTCCGCCAACCCCGGGCAGCCGTTGGCTCCCCTGTCTGAGGTGGCCTCAGGGGGTGAGATGTCGCGCTTTCTCTTGGCGTTGAAGACCTGCCTGGCCGCGGCTGATCAGCACGTCACCTTGCTGTTCGATGAGATCGATACCGGTGTCAGCGGCCGAGTCAGTGGTGCCATGGCGGAGCTACTGCAGCGCCTGGCCCAACAGCGCCAGGTCTTCTGCGTCACCCACCAGCCCTTAGTCGCCGCTGCTGCGGACCATCACTTCCAGGTGGCGAAGGAGGTGCGGGATGGGATGACCCACACGCGAGTGTCCCAACTGCGGGACACTCAGGCCCGGCAGTCGGAACTGGCGGAATTGGCCGGTGGTGATTTCGGCGAGACCAGGAGCTACGCGGCCAGCCTGCTCAAACGTGCTGCCTAGACTCCATCCCTCTTAGAGCCGCCTGGATGCCCCGCGCCCTCGCCAAAAGCGTGAACGAGAAGGCTGCGCTTCAGGCCCTCAACGGCGGCTCCTTGGAGGATGTGATCCGGGTGCGGGGTGCCCGTCAGCACAACCTCAAAAACGTCGACGTCACGATCCCTCGTAACCAGCTGGTGGTCTTCACCGGGGTGAGCGGCAGCGGTAAGAGCTCCCTGGCCTTCGACACGATCTTTGCTGAGGGACAACGCCGCTACGTCGAAAGCCTGTCGGCCTACGCCCGTCAGTTCCTCGGCCAGGTCGACAAGCCTGATGTGGACGCGATCGAGGGCCTCTCTCCGGCGATCTCGATTGACCAGAAATCCACCAGCCACAACCCCCGTTCCACGGTGGGAACGGTCACGGAGATTCAGGACTATCTGCGTCTGCTGTTCGGTCGTGCAGGGGAACCCCACTGCCCTGAGTGCGATCGCTCGATTCGGCCCCAGTCGATCGACGAGATGGTTGACCAGATCCTCACCCTGCCGGAGGGCACCCGTTATCAGCTTCTGGCGCCCGTCGTCCGCGGCAAAAAGGGCACCCACGTCAAGTTGTTGTCCGGTTTGGTGGCCGAGGGCTTTGCTCGGGTGCGCATCAACGGTGAGGTGCGCGAACTCGCCGACAACATCGAGCTCGACAAGAACCACTCCCACAACATTGAAGTGGTCGTGGATCGCCTGGTGGCCCGCGAGGGCATTCAGGAGCGCCTGACCGATTCCCTCCGCACCGCCCTCAAGCGCGGCGATGGTTTGGCCTTGGTGGAGGTGGTGCCGAAGTCCGGTGAAGAGCTTCCGCCCGAGGTGGAGAAGGAGCGCCTCTATTCCGAGAACTTCGCCTGTCCGGTTCACGGGGCGGTGATGGAGGAGCTCTCGCCGCGGCTGTTCTCCTTCAACAGTCCCTATGGCGCCTGCGCGGATTGCCACGGCATTGGACACCTGCGCCAATTCACCAAAGAGCGGGTGATTCCGGATCCTTCGCTGCCGGTGTATGCGGCGGTGGCTCCTTGGGCAGAGAAGGACAACTCCTATTACTTCTCTCTGCTCTATTCGGTGGGAGAGGCCTTTGGCTTTGAGATCAAGACCCCCTGGAATGAGCTGACGGAGGACCAGCACGACGTGCTGCTCAATGGTTCAAGGGAGCCGATTCCCATCCAGGCCGACAGCCGCTACAAGAAAAACCAGACCTATCTGCGGCCGTTCGAGGGAATCCTGCCGATCCTCGAGCGCCAGTTGCGTGACGCCAGCGGTGAGTCCATTCGCCAGAAGCTGGAGAAGTATCTGGAGTTGGTGCCTTGCTCCACCTGCCACGGCCTGCGACTCAAGCCCGAGGCCCTGGCCGTTCGGGTTGGTCCCTACCGCATCCATGAGCTGACCAACAGCAGCGTTGGCGAGAGCCTGCGCCGCATTGAGGAGCTGATGGGCGTTGAGGGCCCGGCTTTGCTCAACGCCCGTCAAATCCAAATTGGTGACCTGGTGCTGCGGGAGATCCGCATGCGCCTGAAGTTCCTGTTGGATGTGGGCCTGGACTACCTGAGCCTGGATCGTCCGGCGATGACCCTCTCCGGTGGTGAGGCCCAGCGCATCCGGTTGGCCACCCAGATCGGAGCAGGTCTGACGGGCGTGCTTTACGTACTCGATGAGCCGAGCATCGGTTTGCACCAGCGCGACAACGACCGGCTGCTCAACACCCTGGTGAAGCTCAGGGATTTGGGCAACACCTTGATCGTGGTGGAGCACGACGAGGACACGATTCGCGCCGCTGACTACATCGTCGACATCGGTCCCGGCGCTGGGGTCCATGGCGGCAAGATCGTTGCCGAGGGCGACTTCCAAACGCTGCTCGCTGCTGAGGAGTCGTTGACCGGTGCCTATCTGAGTGGTCGGCGGGCTATTCCGACCCCCGCGGAGCGCCGCGCCAATGGTTCTCGCAAGCTCACGCTGGTGGGTTGTGCGCGCAACAACCTCAGCGGTTTTGATGTGGAGTTCCCCTTGGGTCGCCTGGTCTGCGTGACCGGGGTGAGCGGCAGCGGCAAGAGCACCATGGTCAATGAGCTCCTACACCCCGCGCTGGAGCACAAGCTTGGGATGAAAGTGCCCTTCCCGGCTGGGGTGGAGGACCTCAAGGGCATCAAGGCCATCGACAAGGTGATCGTGATCGACCAATCACCGATCGGCCGCACGCCTCGCTCCAACCCAGCGACCTACACCGGAGCCTTTGATCCGATTCGTCAGGTCTTTGCCGCGACGGTCGAGGCCAAGGCTCGCGGCTACGCCGTCGGTCAGTTCAGCTTCAACGTCAAGGGCGGTCGCTGCGAAGCCTGCAGCGGCCAGGGCGTAAACGTCATTGAGATGAACTTCTTGCCTGACGTCTACGTCCAGTGCGACGTCTGCAAGGGTGCTCGCTACAACCGCGAGACGTTGCAGGTCAAATACAAGGGCCACACCATCGCCGATGTGCTGCAGATGACGGTGGAGCAGGCCTGCGAGGTGTTCTCGGCGATTCCTCAGGCGGCCGATCGGCTACGCACCCTGGTGGATGTGGGCTTGGGTTACGTCAAACTCGGCCAACCCGCACCGACCCTCTCCGGTGGTGAGGCCCAGCGGGTGAAGTTGGCCACCGAACTCTCGAAACGGGCCACCGGCAAGACCCTCTATCTGATCGATGAGCCGACGACGGGTCTGAGCTTCTATGACGTCCACAAGTTGATGGACGTGATGCAGCGTCTTGTCGACAAGGGGAATTCGATCTTGGTGATCGAGCACAACCTGGATGTCATTCGATGCTCCGACTGGATCATCGATCTCGGCCCCGAGGGTGGTGACAAGGGAGGCGAGATTGTGGTGACGGGGACCCCAGAAGAGGTCGCGGAGCATCTGAGCTCCCACACCGGGCGCTACCTCAAGCAGGTGTTGGAGCAGCACCCGCCCGAGCCGGTTGCGGCGTAGTTCAGCTCAGCAGGGGGACCAACTCCGCCAGCGCTTCCTTGCTGCCGAGCCCCAGTTGTTGCGTTCCATCAGGGCTTCCAGTGAGTTCCGCCGAGTCGATCCTCACGCTGCGGCCGTCGCTGAGCAGAGCCCCGAGGACAGCAGCGTTGCTGCTTTGCAGGTCCACGACTTGATCATCCCGTTGACCAAACCGAATGCAGATCTGACCGATGTCTCCTCGATGGCATTGGCGGATGTCAGAGGCATCCAATTGCTTGATGGAGCCTTGCCTCGTTGCAACCCAAACAGCCCCATCAGTATTGACTGCCGCAGCGCCGATCACCTCTTCCCCAGGCAGCAAGCGCAACAGCACAGGACCTTGGGCATTACGGCCCATCACGGGTAGGTTTTCCTCATTGACCTCCAGGCGCAGCAAGCGACCGGTGCTGCTGCCCACCATCAGATCGTCCCCGTCCTGGCAAAGCACGACGCGCTTGAGGCTGACCCCTTCCTTGAGCTTGAGGATTGACGTGGCTCGACCGGAAAGGTCCTGGAACTCAGCGAGGGGAAGACGCTTGAACCGGCCATCACTGCTGAGCAGGCCCACGCTTTTTCCTTCCGCTTCTTGCGGCAGCGGCAGTAGTTGCACTACCCGCTCCCCGCTCATCCCCTCGGGCAGGAATTTCTCGAGGGTGCCTGGGTTCTGCCCGGCAAACTCCCAGCGCAGCAAGGCCACACGACCTGCATCGGTGAAGGCCAATAGCGCGGGCCTGCTGCTGATCGGCAGGATCAGTCGTGCGGGTGAGGGGTTGTCCCCTAGGGGCGCTGGCTCATCGAGGTGAAGTCGTCCCAGCAATTGCGGCCCAATCACCTTGACCTGCCCATCGGCCTGGATCACCAGGCGGCCATCGCTGGGCAGCCCTTCAAAGGCACGCTGGCGCAGTAGTTCCGTGTTGGGCCGTTGGGCCGCGGTGCGCTGGGCCACCAGCTCATCACCACCTTCCACCAGCCGCGTCCGGCGGGGGGTGGCAAAGCGCTTTTTCAGGGCCTTGAACTCCGCCACCATCGTGTCGAGCAGCGCCGGACGTTCATCCAGCAGGTGCCGCAGGCGGGCCCGCTCCTGGCGCAGGTCGTCCGCCTCCTTGCGCAGGCTCTCCTGCTCGAGGCCGGTCAGCCGGCGCAGGGGCATGGCCAACACCGCATCGGCCTGGCGCTCATTGATGTCGAGGTGGACCTGCAGGCGGGCCTTGGCGCTGGAGGCATCGGGTGCGGCGGTGATCATCTCGATCACCCGTTGCAGGGCATTGAGGGCGGTGATCAAACCCTCGACGACTTCCAGTCGATCTTCCGCACGCTTGAGGGCGTGCTTGGTCCGCCGAATGATCGTCAGCTCGCGGTAGTCCAGGAACTCCTGCAGGAGCTGGCGCAGGCTCAACTGGATCGGCTTGCCGTGGACGAGGGCCAGCAGGATCGCGCCGTAGTTGCTCTGCAGCGCCGTGCGCCGCTGCAGATCGGCCAACACCTTCTCCGGGTTGGCGTCCCGGCGCAGCTCCACCACGACCCGCATGCCGTCCCGGTCGGACTCGTCGCGAATGTCGGCGATTCCATTGATCTTGCCGTCGTTGACCTGCTCGGCCAGCTTCTCGATCCAGCCCGCTTTGCTGAGTTGATAGGGCAACTCGGTGATCACCACGGCTCCGCGCTTGTGGCGTCCTTTGCCCGGCTGAATCTCCTCGATGTGGGCGACCCCCCGCATGGGGATGCTGCCGCGGCCGTAGAGATAGGTGTCGCGTAGGCCGCTGCCGGTCAGGACTTCGCCGCCGGTCGGGAAGTCGGGGCCCGGCACCAGCTCCAGCAGCTTCTCGTCGCTCAGCTCCGGCTTGCGCACTAGAGCAATCAAGGCATCCACCACCTCTCCCAGGTTGTGGGGAGGGATGTTGGTCGCCATGCCCACGGCGATGCCGGTGCAGCCGTTCAGCAGTAGGAAGGGCAGCTGGGCCGGGAGCACGGTTGGCTCCTGCTGGGAGCCATCAAAGTTGTTGGCGAAATCGACTGTGTCGCTGCCGATCTCATCGAGCATCGCCTCATTGGCGATGGGCGCCAGCCGCGTCTCGGTGTAACGCATGGCGGCCGGTGGATCGTCGTCCACCGAGCCAAAGTTGCCGTGGCCATCCAGCAGCGGATTCCGGCTGGCGAAGGTCTGCACCAGCCGGACCAGGGCGTCATAGACCGCTTGGTCGCCGTGGGGGTGGTACTTGCCCAGTACGTCGCCGACGACACGGGCGCATTTCCGGTAAGGGCGATCGGGGGTCAACCCGAGCTCATGCATCGCAAACAGGATGCGCCGCTGCACGGGCTTCAGACCATCGCGGGCATCGGGCAAGGCCCGTCCCACGATCACGCTCATGGCGTATTCCAGATAGGAGCGCTGCATCTCCTGATGCAGCTCAATCGGCTGGATACGACGCTCGTCGGATGGGTCGGGCAGCGGCTTTTCGGGACGCGCCTTGGCCATCCGAGGTCAGAAAGTGCGGCTTAGCCTACCGAGGTTGTTCCGCGGGCTCAGCATCGGCATTGGCCTGAGCTCGCTCCACATCGCCCTTCAAGCTCGTGTTTGCCAGCAGAACGCTGGTGGCTTCACGAAGGCGTGTGCCCCAGAGCTGCTCCTGCTGATAGCTGCTGAGCACGTAGTTGGGATCACCCGCGAGGGCGCGCTTGGCCAGGTCCAAGCTCTCGCTGTTGCTGGGGTCTTGGGCATTCAGTGCCGCAGCCAAGGCCAACATCGGTTCTGCCGCCGTGGGCCTAATTGTCAGGACCGAGCGCCAGCGTTGGATCGCTTCGGCGTCCTTGCGCTGTTCGTAGAGCACCAGCGACTGGTTGTTGATGGCCTCCCAGAAATCGCTGCGCAGCTTCGAGGCGCGCTCAAAGGCCGAGAGCGCCGCTTTGGATTCCCCCAGCAGGATGTAGCCGTTGCCCAGATCGAAGTAGGAACCGGCGTTCCTGTCATCGATCCGCTGACCTTCGCGAATCAGCTCAACGGCGCGGGCCGGTTGGTTGGCTTTGAGGGCCAGGGAGCCCTGGGCAAAGAGGATCCCGGCATTACGGGGGTCCAGGTTTCGCGCCTGCTCGAGCGATGCCGAGGCTTCGGCGTCCTCGCCACTACGCAACTGGGCTTCCGCCAGCAGCAGCCATCCCCGGGCATCCGTTGGGATCAGCTGAACGGTCAGCGCCGCGAGGCTGGCGGCCTCTTCCGCCTGTCCCAATTTCAAGAGCCGGCTGGCGGCCTGGGCAATGCCCAGACCAGCCGCTTCCAGGTTGCGCTCGCTGGGCAGCACGACGTAGGGCACCAGCGCCTTGGCGGGGGTCCCAGCGAGGCTTGCCAGCATCAGGGGCGCTGTGGCCAGAACCTTCAACCAGCGCGCGGCCATCGATGCAGGGCGATCGAGCGCTCAGCCTAGGGCTGCTGCAATGTTTCGCCTCCACATTGAGGGCTTGATCCGCCGCAGGGCGGAGGCCCGCAGCTTCTCGTCCCACTCGCCGTCGCTCCAGCCCAGGGCATCAGCCCCCTGGAGATCCAGCCACCACGGCCTGGGCTGCAGATCGGGATCGCTGCTGGAGACCAGTGCTTGCTGGTTCCAGGGGCAGACGTCCTGGCAGATGTCGCAGCCGGCCACCCAGCCGTTCAAGTCCGAGGCGATGTCTGCCGGCAACTGCTCCGCCCGGTTCTCGATTGTGTGGAAGGCGATGCAGCGGCGGGCATCGACAACAAACGGCTCCGTGATGGCCTGAGTCGGGCAGGCGTCCAGGCAGGCGCGGCAGGCCCCGCAGTGGGGCGTTGCGGGTTCATCGGCGGGGAGCTCCAGGTCGGTCAGCAGATGCCCGATCAGCAGCCAGGAGCCCCAGTCGCGGTTGATCAGGCTGCTGTGTTTCCCGATCCAGCCCAGGCCCGCTTCCTCGGCCCAGGCCTTGTCCAGTAGGGGTGTGCTGTCGACGCAGGCGCGCCATTGGGTCTGCGGTTGGTTGCTCTCGAGCCAACGCCCCAGGGCCCGTAGGCGCCCATCGATCACCCGGTGGTAGTCCCGGCCCCAGCCGTAACGGGCCACCTTCAGGCTGCCGGGCGCAGGCTGGCGATCGACGTAGTAGTTCAGCCCCACCGCCACAACACTGCGGACCCCCGGCAGCAAGGTCTCAATGGCTTGCCGTCTGGGGTCCTTCATCCAGGTCATCTCGCCCTGATGCCCCGCGCTCAGCCAGCGCTGCAGGGCGGCGTTGCGCAGGCGGATCCGCTCGCTACCGCTCGCTGAGGCAATCCCCACCAGGTTGAAGCCCAACTCCAAGGCCTGGGCCTTCAGCGCGCTGGCCAGCTCTCCAGCCGGAAGGGGCTGTGGCTTCGGTTGATCGCCCCTACGCTTGCCCAACTTCCAAGGCCCTCCCGGTGAGTTCAGCAGTTGCAGGACGCTTCTCCAGTTTGTTGCGCTGGCTAGGGATCACCCTGGTGCTGCTGCTGGCGCTGCAACTGCTGGCGGTGCTCTCGGTCAACGGTTGGGGCGATGAGAGCTTCCGTCAGCTGCTGAGCTCCACCCTGATCACCCAGTCGCCGATGGCTCTGGTGGGGATGCTGTTGATGCTCATCGCTGTGCGGCTCGAGGATCCCCAGTCCGGTCCGACGCCCCTGCGTTGGACGGTGTGCGTGATCAGTGGTGTTCTGGCGCTGGCGCTGCTGTTCACGGTTCCCGCCACCATCGGCGGTGATCAGAGCCTGAGCGATCAGACGAACCAGTCTCTTCAGGCCCAACGCGGTCAATTGGAGATGGCGAAGGCCCAACTCGACAACCCCAAGGTGCTCGAGCAGGTGATCGAGCAGGGGGTTCAAACCGGGCAGATCCCGGAGACGGCCAGCGAAGACGAGAAGAAGAAGGCCGCTCGCGCCTTCATGCAAAGCCAGCTGCAGCAGGCCGAGAACCAAATCAAACAGGCCGAAACCCGACGTGATTTGGCTTTGAACCAACGCCGGATTGGTGGCACAGGCACCGCTGTTGTTCTGGTGATCGCCTTTGCCCTGCTCGCCCTGGCGGCTGTTCAGTAGGGCGACTGGCTAAGTTGCAGGTTGGCCCTTTGTGACCGGAATTCCGGCCAGTTGAGCGACGCAACGTAGTGGTGCAATCGAGTCCCAGACCTGAGCAACCGCTGGGCGATCGTCTCCAGCAGGACCTCAAGAACGACCTGATCGCCGGTCTGTTGGTGGTGATACCGCTCGCCACCACGATCTGGTTGGCGACGACGGTGAGTCGCTTCGTGTTGGCGTTTTTGACGTCGATTCCGAAGCAGCTCAATCCGTTCAACACCCTCAACCCTGTGCTGCAGGAGTTGATCAACCTGGGCCTGGGTCTCCTGGTTCCCCTGCTCGGGATCCTGTTGATCGGTCTGATGGCCCGCAACATCGTGGGTCGCTGGTTGCTGGAGTTCGGCGAGGGCACCCTGCAACGGATTCCCGTGGCGGGTTCCGTCTACAAGACCCTCAAGCAATTGCTGGAGACCTTCCTGCGGGATAACTCCAGCCGTTTCCGCCGCGTCGTGCTGGTGGAGTACCCCCGCGAGGGGCTCTACGCCCTGGGCTTCGTGACTGGCGTTCTTGGGGCGACCCTGTCGGCTGGCTTTGAGAAGCCGATGCTGAGCGTCTTTATCCCCACGGCTCCGAACCCCACGACCGGCTGGTATGCCGTGGTGCCGGAGTCCTCCGTTCAGGATCTCGATCTGTCGGTGGAAGACGCCTTCCGCACAATCATCTCGGCGGGCATCGTCAATCCCGATGAGCGTGAGACGCCGGCCAGCCGGAGTTTCTCCAGCCTTCTCGCCCAGCTGCGGGCGCCCGCTTACTCCCCCCTTCCTTCCAATAAGGCCTGATGCAGAGCCGCTCCGTAGCCCGCGAACTGGCCCTGCTGATGCTCGGTCAGGTCAGTGACCGTCAGCCCAGCGCCGAAACCTCCCTGGACACCTTGCTGCAACAGGCTCTGGCTTCCCTGAGCCAACACGTGCGGGAGGCCCTGGATCAGGCTGCCACCGAATTGCAGGCCGCCCAACAGCAGCTTCTCGACAGCGAGTTGCAGGACCAGGGCGCCGTTGGTCAGTTGCCCCGCATTCGTCAGCACCTGCAGGACGGTCTGGAGCATGCCGAGAACGGCCTAAACCGCCTGTCCGCCAGCCTGGAGCTTCCGCGGCTGCTGATGCTCTCGGATCAAGAGGAGATCCGCCGCGGTGCCATCGAGCGTGCCCGGGCGGTGCTGTCTGGTCGTGCTGATCTGGATCAACGCTTGGATGCGGTGATGGAGGGCTGGCGCCTGACGCGGCTGCCTCGTATCGATCGGGACATCCTGCGGCTCGCAGCGGTTGATATCGAGCAGTTCAACACCCCTGCGCCGGTGGCTTGCAATGAGGCCGTCGAGCTGGCCAACCGCTACAGCGATGAGCAGGGGCGCCGCATGATCAACGGCGTGCTGCGTCGTTTCACCAACGCCCCCGCCAAGAGCTGAGAGACGGCATGGTTTACGACTGGTTCAATCGCAGCGCGGACCCTCAGAACCCCCAGGATCCCCAGCCGGAACAGGCCGCTGAGCCCCCTGCCCAGGACCAGGCCCCTGCTGCTCCCACTCCTGCAGCTGCGGAGCCCTCAGACATCGATCAGGACGCTCTTGATTGGGCGCGACAGGCCTATGCCCGCCTGAAGGCCCAGCAAGAAGCGCAGAAGCAAGAAGCCGCCGCTGCTGCTGAGCCACAACCCAAACCAACGCCCCCGGCGGAGCCCACACCGGTCTCGACGCCTGATCCCGTTCAGGCCGCCAAGATCCCCGAGCCTGCTGCCGGCTTGTCCTTGCTGGAGCAGGCTGCGGCCCAGCGGGCCCAGCGCCAGCAGGAGCAGCTGGAGCGGGCAATTGAGACCCCGGCCGCTCCCGTCGAACCGACTCCAGCGGCGACCGATGAAGCAGCCCCGAGCCTGGGGGACTTCGATGAGGACTTCACTTGGTCGGCCGAGGTGTTGGCCGCCCAGGGCCGCCAGCTCTCTGACATTTCCCTCGAGGAAATCGACTGGCTGGGGCGCCTTCGCCGGGGCATGGAGAAGACCCGCCAGGGCTTCGTCACCCAGTTGCTCGACACCCTCGGCGACGACCCGCTGACCCCAGAGGTCCTTGACGACCTCGAATCGTTGTTGCTCCGCGCGGATGTCGGGGTGCAAGCCACTGACCAGGTCCTGGAGGCCCTGCGCAAGCGCCTCAACGAGGAAGTTGTCGAGCCCGAGGAGGGCATCCGCTTCCTCAAAGACCAGCTGAAGGGTCTGCTCGATCAGCCCATCAAGGCCAGCGGCACTGCGTTGCTTGCTCCCGAGCGCGGTCGCCTGAACGTTTGGCTGATGGTCGGGGTGAATGGAGTCGGTAAAACCACCACCCTGGGCAAGCTCGCCAACCTGGCGATCCGCAGTGGCTACAGCTGCCTGATTGCCGCGGCTGACACCTTCCGGGCCGCGGCGGTGCAACAGGTTCAGGTCTGGGGTGAGCGCAGTGGCGTCACCGTGGTCTCCAACCCCTCCGCGAATGCTGATCCTGCGGCGGTGGTGTACGACGCGATCGGTGCGGCTCAGGCCAAGGGCACGGATCTGGTTTTGGTGGACACCGCCGGTCGCCTGCAGACCAAGCACAACCTGATGGAAGAGCTCACCAAGGTGCGCCGGATCGTCGACAAGTTGGCCCCGGATGCCGAGGTGCAGTCCCTGCTGGTGCTCGACGCCAGCCAGGGCCAGAACGGTTTGAAACAGGCCATGGCCTTCGCCCAGGCCGCCGGTCTCACCGGCGTGGTCTTGACCAAGCTCGATGGCAGTTCGCGCGGCGGCGTCGCCTTGGCGGTGTCCTCGGAAGCCGGGCTTCCCATTCGCTTCATCGGCGCGGGCGAAGGGATTCGCGACTTGCGTCCCTTCAACAGCTTCGAGTTCGTCGAAGCCCTGCTGGCCAAATAAACGCGGCTATCTTGAGCGCAAGTGAGCAACTTGCCGCCTGCCTATCACTCTCATCCCGGCGGAGTGGGCTCCCTGAAGCCGGCATCCGCCGTCGCTTCACTGCGCCAACTGCTGGACAGCCTGGGCAAGGAGCAGCGCCGCAACCAGGAGCTGCTGGCGTCGTTGGCCTTTGCCCTGCGCAGCTTCACCAACCTGGAGCGCTTCCTGGAGTTGGTCCCCCTCGTGGCGACGCGGTTGGTGGAGGCGGAAGGGGCCGTGCTGGTGGTCTTTCACCCCGATGGCCGGCTTTGGCGCGAGCAGCTCCACGGCAGTCACCCCGAGTTGCTGCGGCAGTTGGCAACGCTTTCGGATGAGCAGCTGCAGCAGGCCTCCGGCGATGAGGCGTTGGCTCAACTGTTGGATGGTCTGGTGCGCCGGCAGTTGGCGGATCGCCCCTTGGTCGCCACCTCCCTGGCCGCCCGCAGTCGTGTGCGCGGCCGCCTCTATGTCTTCGGTTCCAAGGCCGGCCTGAGCTGGAGCGAGAGTCACCGCCGCCACGTCCAGCTGGCGGCGGATCTCGCCGGAGTTGCGGTGGAGGGGGATCAGTTGCTGCAGGAGGCACGGCGTCATGAGCGCCTCGATCGTCAGCTCTCCACCGGCGGTGAAATCCAGGCCCAGTTGCTCCCAGACCACTGCCCCGTGATCGAGGGGGTGGAATTGGCCGCGCGCTGTCGGCCTGCCTTTGAAGTGGGCGGCGATTACTTCGATTTCATCCCCACCCGGCCCCAGCTGATTGGCCGTCAGCGGGAGCAGGGGCGTTGGGCCCTGGTGATTGGCGATGTGATGGGCAAGGGGGTCCCCGCGGGCCTGTTGATGACGCTGCTGCGGGGCATGCTCCGGGCTGAGGTCTCCAGCGGCCTGCCCCCTGATCAGATCCTCCATGACCTGAACCAGTTGGCTCAGGAGGACTTGGCCCAGTCCCATCGCTTTGTCACGCTCTTCTATTCCGACTTCGACCCCCGCACGCGGCTGCTGCGCTACGCCAACGCGGCCCACAACCCGCCCTTGATCTGGCGGCGGATTCGCCATGCGGTCGAACGTCTGGATGCACCGGGTCTGTTGATCGGTCTGCAGAGCGAGGCGGAGTACGGCTGCGAGCAGATCGTGCTGGAGCCAGGCGATGTCCTGCTCTGCTACACCGACGGCGTCACGGAAGCCTCTGGCCTCAACGGCGAGCGCTTTGACGAGGAGCGTCTGGTCCAGGCCTTGCAAACGGCCTGCCGCTCCGGCGGTGGGGCCCAAGGAATCCTGGATCAGCTGTTCGCGCGCTTAGATCGCTTTGTTGGAGCGGATCGCCCCCTCGATGACGATGCCTCGATGGTGGTGCTGAAGGTGCGCGAGGAGGTCGCCCTGCCCTCGTTGCCCAATGCTCCTGCAGGATGGCCAAACGCTGATTGATTCGGTCCTTTGTCTGAGCTGCGCGAGACCCGCCTCGAGAAAGGCAAGGCCCTAGCGGAGTTGGGTCAGGGTCCCTATGCCCTGCGCTTTGAGCCCAGTCACCGCACCGCAGAGCTCCAGCAGGCCCATGCGGACTTGCCGAATGGCGAGGAGCGGGATGTGTCCGTCTCCGTCGCCGGTCGGGTGATGACGCGCCGGGTGATGGGCAAGCTCGCCTTCTTCACCCTGGCGGATGAAACGGGCCCGATTCAGCTGTTCATTGAGAAGGCCACCCTGGAAGAGGCCTTTGGCCACCTCACTTCCTTGGTCGATGCCGGTGACCTGATTGGTGTCAAGGGCAGCTTGCGCCGCACGGATCGCGGTGAGCTGTCGGTCAAGGTCAAGAGCTGGCAGATGCTCAGCAAGAGCCTGCAGCCCCTGCCGGACAAGTGGCATGGTCTCGCCGATGTGGAGAAGCGCTATCGCCAGCGCTATCTCGATCTGATCGTTTCCCCTGATACCCGGGAAACCTTTCGTCGCCGTGCGATTGCGGTCAGCTCGATCCGCCGTTGGCTCGATGAGCGGGGCTTCCTTGAGATTGAAACCCCCGTGCTCCAAAGCGTGCCGGGTGGTGCCGATGCCCGTCCCTTCGAAACCCATCACAACGCTCTGGATCTGCCGCTGACCCTGCGGATCGCCACCGAGCTGCACCTCAAGCGCCTGGTGGTGGGCGGCTTTGAGAGGGTTTATGAGCTGGGCCGGATTTTCCGCAACGAGGGCATCAGCACCCGGCACAACCCTGAGTTCACCTCGATTGAGGTGTATCAGGCCTACGCCGATTACAACGACATGATGGATCTCACGGAGCAGTTGATTGCTCACGTGTGCCAGCAGGTCTGCGGCACGACCCGCATTAGCTATCAAGGCACGGAGATTGACCTCACGCCCCCCTGGCGCCGGGCGACGATGCACGAGCTGGTGCTCGATGCGACGGGCCTCGACTTCAGCAGCTTTGTCAGCCGGGCTGAGGCGGCTGCAGCGATGCAGGCCCAGGGTTTGGCGGTGCCCGAACTGGCGGACTCGGTGGGACGTTTGCTAGTGGAAGCCTTCGATCAGAAGGTCGAGAGCACCCTGATCCAGCCCACCTTTGTGATCGATTACCCGGTGGAGAACTCCCCGTTGGCGCGGGCCCACCGCAGCAAGCCGGGTCTGGTGGAGCGCTTTGAGCTGTTCATCGTTGGCCGTGAAACCGCCAATGCCTTCAGCGAGTTGATCGATCCGGTCGATCAGCGCCAACGGCTGGAAGCGCAGATGGCCCGCAAGGCCGCCGGCGACGACGAAGCCCAGGAGGTGGATGAGGACTTCATTAATGCCTTGGAGGTGGGCATGCCCCCCACGGGCGGTCTGGGCATTGGCATTGACCGGCTGGTGATGCTGCTCACCGACAGCCCATCGATCCGGGATGTGATCGCCTTCCCACTGCTGCGTCCTGAGGCGCGATCCGGCGCTGCGTCGCCTGCAATGGGATAATCGAACCTAGTAGGCAATCTCCCCCAGTCGGGGGCCCGAGATTCGATGAGTGGCGAACGCGTCGGCTTCCGCTTTAAGCATGCAGATGCTGTGGTGAAGCGCAATCCCCAGGGCCGCTCCCGCCGGGGCTGGGTGATGGAGCCGGTCGAGCAAACCACCAGCCGCGGCACCAAGATGCCCGCCTATCGGATCCGTTGGCGCGATAGCGAGCGCCCTGAGATCGTGCTGCAGCACATGCTGATTGCCGATCCTGACCCCACTCCGCCGCCCGAGGGCGTGAGCCTGGTTCCCCCCGAACCGAAGAAGTGATCTTGAAAGGCCCCGATTTAGGGGCCTTTTTATGCCCAGCCCTTGAGGCGATAGAGCGCCAGGCCAAGGTGCTCCTTGAGGGCCACGCTGCTCAGATAGAGCGCCTCAGCACTGGGTAGCAGGTCCTGAACCAGTGATCCTGGGGTCGGGCTTCCCAAGCGTTGCCGTTCCGGCAGCAAGAAATCACAGGCCACTGGAATCACCTGTAGGCCGCTGCGCCGCTGAAATGTCGCTAGAGAACGGGGCATGTGAAAGGCGCTGGTCACCAGGAGGACCTGGCTCCAGCCCCGTTGCTTGGCCAACTGGCCGATGTCGCGGGCTTCCTCGGCGGTGGTTTTGGAAAGGGGATTGGGCACGATGCGCTGGCTTGGGACCCCCAGTTCTTCAGCGAGGGCCTTGGCGGAGAAGGCTTCAGCGGGTGCGGGATCTGCTGCGGTGAAACTGATCTGGGCGCCGCTGGTGACCAGGGTGCCTGCCTTCTTTTGGCTCATCAGCCGCACTCCCGTCAGCAGACGATCGCCTCCTTCACTGACTTCCACGCCGCGCCTGGGCGGCAGGGCCGGCTTGAGGCCACCCCCCAACACGACAACGGCATCGGCGTTGGGGATCGTCTTGGGTGTCAGTGCCGCGGCCCGTTCCTCCAATCCCCAGATCAATTGCCGACTGGTGATCGGCATGGCAAACAGCCAGACCATCGCGATGCCGCTGGCCCCAAGCGCACGGCTGAGTCTTGGCCGGCGCCCGCTTCCCAGGCCGGCGAGCTGGAGCAGCAGGCCCAGGCCCAAGGGATAGACCAGCAGCGGCAGCAGCTTGGAGAGCAGAAAGCCCATCAGATTCCCTGCCGCCGGCGCAGCTCTTCGAGGGCCTGCTCGGTTTCAAAGCGGGCCCAGGCCGCATCCAGGTTGTCGCTGGGACTGGGGGCGGGTCTCGGTTGGGATTGGGCCGGGCGCTGCTGCAGTTCCTGACCAATGGCTTCCAGGCGCTGCCAGTGGCCCCGTCCCTGCTGCATCAGCCCATCGAGGTGATCCTGCGCCCGCTTGGCCAGGTCATGGGCACCAGCGGCTTGTGCCCATTGCGTCCGCTCTTGCCACTGCTTGATCTCCGCTGCGAGTTCCAGCAGGGTCCGCCGCAGTTGGGCGGCTTCGCTGAGCAGCTCCTCCCGTAGCCGTGCGCTTTGTTCGGGGTGGGACCTCAGGAAGGCCTCGAGCTGCTGCTCGAGCTTGTCTTCGAGCTCATCCCACCAGGACCAGGAACTCACGTCGAGGGAGGACGGGTGATCAGCGGGGCTTCGATCTCCTCCTGCAGAGGGGTGATAGCCGCTTCCCGCGAGCGCAGCAGCAGTTGGGTGAGGCGGGCAATGGCGCCCTCTCCGAGGTTCTGCGTGGTCAGTTGCTCAAAGGCCTCGCCGTAGAGCTCCTCGAGCTGGGCAATCAGGTTTTCCCGCAGTTCCCGGGACGCTCGCCGCTGATCTTCCCTCGCCATCGCAGTTCCGTGAGGGCATTCAGTCTGCCTGCTTCAGCAGGTGCAGCGACAGGTCGCCGCGGGGATCGCTCCAGCGGGCGTCGCTGCTCCAGCCGGCCCGGGCGGCGAGGTCCAAGAAGGCCTCTGGGCTGTACTTGTGGCTGGTTTCGGTGACGAGGGCTTCGCCCGCCGCAAAGTGCCAGCTGCGGCCGCAGGCCTGCACCGTCTGCTCCCGCTGGCTGATGAGGGCCATCTCGATGTGGCTGGCTTCAGGCACCCAGCGGGCCTGGTAGCGGAACTGTTCAAGATCGAAATCGCAGTCCAGATCGCGATTCAGCCGTTGGAGCAGGTTCAGCGCGAAGCGGGCCGAGATCCCTGCCGCGTCGTCGTAGGCCGCCTCCAGCCGTTCGGTGGCTTTCGGTTGATCGATGCCGATCAGCAGGGTTCCACTGGGGCCGAGTAGCCGCCGAAACTGCCGCAAGAGCGCTTCGGCGGCAGCGGTGGTGAAGTTGCCGAGGGAGCTGCCTGGGAAAAAGCCCAGGCGCCGTTGCGTCTTCAGCAGAGGATGGCTCGGCAGCTGCCCCAGTTGGCTGTAGTCGCAGCAGATGCCCAACATCGGCACACCGGGATGGTCCCCTTGCAGGCGCCTGCAGGCCGTAGCCAGATGGTCGGCACTGATGTCCAGGGCGACGTAGGCCGGCTGCTCCAACGCCTCTAGCAGTGGCCCCACCTTGCGGGCGCTGCCGGCTCCGAACTCCACCAGGGTGCCCTCGCCAAGGGCCGCGGCCATCGCCTGAGCCTGGTTCTCGAGCAGGGCTGTCTCGGTCTTGGTCAGGCTGTACTCGGGCTGTTGACAAATCAGGTCGAACAGCCGCGATCCCTCTGCGTCGTAGAGAAACCAGGCGGGAAGTTGCTTGGGGGTTTGGCTCAGGCCCTCGATCACCAGCTGGCGCATGTCCGCCGCGGCGGGATGGAGATCCAGCAGTTCCGGGACGCCGCTGCGTTGCAGGGTGCTGGTCATGGCTGCACTCCCTTCGCCAGTCGGATTCCGCTGGCCATCCAGCGGCTGTGGGGTGGATAGAAGTTGCGGTAGCTCAGGCGCTCGTGTCCGGCCGGCGTCAAAAAGCAGCTGCCCCGCAGCACGAACTGTGAGCTCATGAATTTGCCGTTGTACTCACCAATGGCCCCAGCGGCAGGCGCAAAGCCGGGATAGGGCCGGTAGGGGCTGCCTGTCCACTGCCAGAGGCAGCCGAAGACCTGTGCCAGCTGGTCGTTGGTGGCCGCGAGCTCCCATTCGGCCTCTTCGGGCAAGCGGGCCCCGGCCCAGCGGGCGTAGGCATCGGCCTCGAACCAACTGATGTGCCGCACTGGGGCATCGGGATGACGCGGCCTGCGGCCCGCGAGGCTGAATTCCCATTCGCCCCGCCAGTAGCGCGGAGCCTGCCAGCCCCGGTCCTGCACCAGGGCCCAGCCTTCGCTCATCCAGAGGTCGGCGCGCTTGTAGCCCCCGTCGGCGATGAAGGCGGCGTACTCGGCATTGCTCACCAGCCGTTGGCTGATGGCAAAGGGCTCCAGCCAGACCCGGTGCCGGGGGGCTTCGTTGTCGAAGTGAAAGTGCCCCGAGGCCGGATCGAGGCCGATCTCCACGAGGCCTCCCTCTACGTTCCGCCAGCCCCCTGGCTTCGGGTTGGCCCAGCTGGCCTCGTAGTCCGCTTCGGGTTCGGCGATTGCTTCAGGTTCCAGGGGATTGCGGCTGAAGCCATCCAGCAGATCCATCAACAGCAGCTCCTGGTGCTGCTGCTCGTGTTGCAGCCCCAGTTCCACCAGGGCGGCTGGCAGGTGATCCAGCTCGGCTATCAGGGCGGTCGTAACCCGCTGTCTCCAGGCCAGCACCTCAGCGATGGAGGGCCTGGTCAGGAGGCCACGCTCCGGTCTGGCGTGCCGTTCGCCCACCGATTCGTAGTAGCTGTTGAACAGGTAGCTCCAGCGGCTATCGGCGCAGTCGTAGCCCTCAAGCTGGCTCAGCAGGAACTCTTCAAAGAACCAGGTGGTGTGGGCGAGGTGCCACTTCGCTGGGCTCGCGTCGGGCATCCCCTGCAGGCAGAGGTCCTCCGGTTGCAAGCCTGCGATCAGTTGCTCGGTCGCCCGGCGGATTTCCTGCAGACGCGGCAAGACTGCGGAGGCTGAGGTCGTCACCATTCCGTCGGCTTCCGCTGAACGGACCCTAGAAGCTCAACCTTGTTGCATCAACGCTTCTACGATCGCCGTAACGCAGAAATGGGCATGGGCGCCAGCACTCCGGGGATTGCATCCGGCTTCGTCGGTGCGGTGGGCCAGACCCCGCTCATTCGTCTCAATGCCCTTAGTGCGCTGACCGGCTGCGAGATCCTCGGCAAGGCTGAGTTCATGAACCCCGGTGGCTCCGTCAAGGACCGGGCCGCGCTGGGGATTCTGTTGGAGGCCGAAGAACAGGGCCTGCTCAAGCCCGGCGGCACCGTGGTGGAAGGGACGGCGGGCAACACCGGCATTGGCCTGACGCACCTCTGCAATGCACGCGGGTATCGGGCGGTGATCGTGATCCCCGAGACCCAATCGGCTGAAAAGATTGGCCTGTTGCGCAGCCTGGGGGCTGAGGTGCGCACGGTTCCAGCGGTTCCCTACAGGGACCCGAACAACTATGTCCGCCTCTCAGGCCGCATTGCCGAAGAGATTCCCGGCGCGGTTTGGGCGAATCAGTTCGACAACCTCGCCAACCGCCGCGCCCACTACAAGACCACTGGACCAGAGATCTGGGAGCAAACCAGCGGCAAGGTGGATGCCTGGGTGGCGGCAACCGGCACCGGTGGCACCTATGCCGGCGTGGCGCTTTATCTGAAGGAGAAAAAGCCGCAGTTGCGCTGTGTCTTGGCTGATCCCCACGGCAGCGCCATCTACAGCTGGGCCACCAGTGGCGAACTCAGCAGCGAGGGCAACTCGATCACCGAGGGCATTGGCAACAGTCGCGTGACCGCGAACCTGGAGGGGGCGCCGGTGGATGACGCGGTCCGGATCCACGATCAGGACGCTCTTCAAACGATCTACGACCTGCTCTGGCAGGAGGGCCTGTTCCTCGGCGGCTCCGTCGGCATCAATGTGGCGGCGGCCGTCGAGACAGCACGTCGCATGGGGCCCGGACACACCATCGTCACGGTCCTCTGCGACAGCGGCGATCGCTATCGGTCACGGCTTTATGACGGTGAGTGGCTGAAGGGCAAAGGTCTGGAGCAACCTGAGCGCGCGGCCTGATCCACATTGGTGGAAGACGATCCGAGGTTGGAGCCAGGGGCGCTGATCGGCGGTCGCTATCGACTCGAGCGATCCCTTGCGGAGAACCGGTGGCTGGCCATTGATCAAGCGGCAGCCGATGCGTCGGTGCACCTTCTCCATCTGAGCGGGCTGAGCGATGAGCAGCGGGAGGAGTGGATCAAGCGCTGGCTACAGCTGCAGGGGGTCCTGCATCCCCAGCTGCCTCGCTTTGCCGATCTGATCAATAGCGATGGGGAGCTCTGGCTGCCGCGCCCGTGGCAGGAGGGGGAGTCGTTTCAGGCCTTCCTGGAGGGTGGACAGACTTTCGACGTCCCAGAGGTCCTCGAGCTGTTGCGGCAGCTCTTGCCTCTGATGGCTTTGCTGCACAGCCATCGCCTCTCTTGCGGAGATTGGTCGCCCTCCCAAATCCTGAGGCGATCGGCGGATGGGCTGCCCTTCCCCCTAGCCCTGGAGCAGCCAGCCCCATGGGATCCCCAGCGTGATCTGCTCTCCCTTGCGCAGTGGGCCCAAGACCTGCTGGGGACACAGGCCGCGGCGGCCTTGGAATCCATCGGGCCCCTGCAGGCTTTGAGTAGCGATCGGCCTGAGCTGCGTTTCCCTTCAGCGGCCGCTGCTCTGGCGGCCTTTCAGCACTTCACTCCTGCATTACCTGCTCCAATCCCGCTGGTGAGGCACTCCACCCCATCGCGGAGGCGCAAGCGGCAGCAGGAGCAGGACGCGGAAGGACGGCTTTGGCCGGTGGTGGTTGCGCTGGTGCTCGCTGCCTTGGTGGGGACCGCCTTGGGGTGGTTGGTCTTGAGCCGGGGGAAGGTCACTAGCCCAATGGCGCTTCCCAGCTTTCGGCTCCGCTCGAGCTTGCCGGCGGCGGAGATCAATCAGCGGGAGCAGTTGCTCAATCGCCTGCGGGCCCTGCAGGTGGATCGCCGCTGGTTCCTCAAGTTGGTGGACGCCAGCTTTCTGGAGCGTGGTGGCCGGCTGCCATCGGATAGCCAGGCGGATGCACCCCTGCGCATGGTCTGGAGTGAACTGGCTGAGGACTGGCTGAGCCGCGTGGAGCAGTTGCCGCTGCCCTTGCGGCCGCGCTTGGGCAATCTCACCGCCACCGATTGGAATCGCCGTCAGCAGGGCCTCGTGGCCCAGGGACTCAGCCCGGAGGTGGTCCAGAAGTTGGTCTCTGGGAGCGCGCTCAACCTGCTGAACGGTTCCCAGGCTGCCGAGATCCCCGCGGAGCCCTTTCGGCAGCTCTGGTATGCCGCCGCCGAACAAGCCCTGGGCAACCTGCAGATCGAGCTGATCGAGGGGAAGCGCAACAGCACCAAGACCGTCTCTGCCTGGGTGCCGGCTGGGGGGGCCCGGGTGTTCCCGATTCAGGTTCCGTCTGGCAGTCGCTTGGTCCTTGGGGTGAGGGGATCGGCCTTGATGCAGATGAGCGTCTTCGCCGCCGATGGACAGCTGCTGGAGGCGCGTGGACCACTGCGGGTGGTGAGCCTTGGGGAGGTCAAACGCTCCCCGGTTCAGGTCCTGATCAGCAATGACGGATTGTCCTCGGCGAGCTTGACGCTCTCCCTGCGGGTTGACCCGAATCAGTAGCGGGCGATGGCTTTTTTGGCGTCCTTGATGTCCTGCTTGCGCCGCTCCTCCTGACGCTTGTCATGGAGCTTGCGGCCCTTTCCCAGGCCGATGGTGGCTTTGATCCAGGAGCCCTTGAGGTGGATGTTGAGGGGAATCAGGGTGAGGCCCTTCTGATCGACGGCGATGCGCAGTTTGTCGATCTCTTTGCGGTGGGCCAGCAGCCGGCGGGTCCGGAGGGGCTCGTGGTTGAAGTAGGCACCGGCGTGGGTGTGGGGGGAGATGTGGACGTTGTGCAGTTGCAGCTGTCCCTTGCGGATCAGGCAGAAGCCATCCCGCAGGTTGACCTGCCCAGCCCGGATGGACTTGACCTCGGTGCCCATCAGCTCGACACCGCACTCGAGAGTTTCGAGGATTTCGTACTGGTGCCGCGCAAAGCGGTTGTCCGCCAGCAATTTGTTGGCGGCGTCCCGAAGGGCCTTGGCGTTCTTTTTGCCCCCGCCCTTAGCCATGGCGCCGCGATCTCAATCCAGTGACCCTAGGGATGGATCCGCTGGCCGGTGGTCGTCCGCTGCCGATACCCTCGGGCGATGGCCATCGTTTCTTCGGGATCAACAGCGCCGCGTCAGCCGGCCCCGAGGTTGGTGGATCCTGCCGTCAGTGAGCAAGAGAAGCCGCTCCAGCGCGAGGATTCCCTCAGGCCCAAGCAGTTAGCCGATTACATCGGCCAAAGCGAGCTCAAGCAGGTTCTTGGGATTGCGATTGAGGCAACCCGCGCCCGCGACGAAGCCCTGGATCACGTGCTGCTCTACGGCCCTCCGGGTCTGGGCAAGACCACCATGGCGATGGTCCTGGCCGAGGAGCTGGGGGTGCGGTGCCGCATCACCAGTGCGCCTGCCCTCGAGCGCCCCCGCGACATCGTTGGCTTGCTGGTGAATCTCCAGCCGCGGGAGCTGCTGTTCATCGACGAGATTCACCGCCTGACGCGGGTCGCCGAAGAACTGCTCTATCCGGCGATGGAGGACTTTCGCCTGGATCTCACGGTCGGCAAGGGGACGACGGCCCGGACCCGAACGATTCCCTTGGCGCCCTTCACCTTGGTGGGAGCTACAACACGGGCGGGTTCCCTGAGTTCACCCCTGCGGGATCGCTTCGGTTTGATCCAGCGGCTGGAGTTCTACGGACTGGAGGATCTGCAGGCGATCGTGCAGCGGGCGGCCGGTCTGCTCGCCTTGGATCTGGCGGAAGAGGCCGCTCTGGAGGTGGCGCGCCGATGTCGGGGCACCCCGCGAATCGCCAACCGCCTGCTGCGGCGGGTGCGTGATGTGGCCTCCGTCGGCGGCCATGCGCGGGTGAGCGCTGAGCTGGTGCAGCAGGCCTTGAGCCTGCACCGGGTGGACGGCCGCGGCTTGGATGCCAGCGACCGGCGGTTGCTGGATCTGCTCCATAACGGCTATGGCGGTGGCCCGGTGGGCCTCGACACCCTCGCGGCCGGACTGGGTGAGGACCCCGTCACCCTCGAATCAGTGGTGGAGCCGTTTCTGTTGCAGCAGGGGCTGCTGCAACGCACCCCGCGCGGACGCGTGATCACCCAGGCGGGCATCGATCACCTGCAGGATCAGGCCGCATGACAGCGCTTCTGGCCGTTTTGCTGGCGGTGCAGCTGAGCCTGCCCCAATTGTTTGATCAGGCCCTGACGGCGAGTCGTGAGGGGGCGTTCCCCCAAGCCTTGGATCTTTGGAACCAGGTCCTGGAGCTGGCGCCCGAGGACGCTGCGGCTTGGAGCAATCGCGGCAATGTCCAGCTGGCCCTAGGTGACCCCGAGGCGGCGATTGCCGACCAGTCCAAGGCGATGCAGCTGGATCCGAGCAACGCCGATCCCCATCTCAACCGCGGCACAGCTGAAGAAGCCCTGAAGCAGTGGGATGCCGCAGAGGCGGATTACCGCTGGATCCTCGAGCGCGGCGACGATGCCTCGGCCCTCTACAACCTCGGCAATGTGCAGGGCTCCAAGGGGGACTGGGAGCAGGCCCGAGGCAGCTTTGATCAGGCAGCCGAGACCCGTCCAGGTTTTGCGATGGCCCGCTCCAGTACGGCCCTGGCGGACTTTCAGCTGGGGGATCTGGACTTGGCGGAGAAGGAGCTCCGCAGCATTATTCGCCGCTATCCCCTCTTCGCCGACGCCAGGGCTGCTCTGACTGCGGTGCTCTGGCGTAAGGGTGAGTCCGGCGAGGCCGAGAGCCATTGGGCTTCGGCTGCGGGCTTGGATCCGCGTTACCGCCAGCCAGAATGGCTCCTAGAGATTCGGCGCTGGCCGCCGGTTCCGGTTCAAGCCCTGTCTGACTTTTTGGCCCTGAGCAGCTGATGCCCGATCTGCTCTCCCGCGATCAGCTCAAGGCGGAGGTCAAGGCCGCCCAGCAGGAGCTGCTGGCGATTCGCAGGCATCTGCATGCCCATCCGGAACTCAGCGGCAATGAGCATCAGACCGCCGCTTTGGTGGCCGGCGAGTTGCGCAAGCTGGGTTGGCGTGTCCAAGAAGGGGTGGGCCGCACGGGGGTGCTGGCGGAACTGGGTCCGAGCGGTGGCCCCGTGGTGGCCCTGCGGGTGGATATGGATGCGTTGCCGGTGGAGGAGCGAACGGGCCTGCCCTATGCCTCGTTGAACCAGGGCCTGATGCATGCCTGCGGCCATGACATTCACACCACCGTGGGCTTGGGCGTGGCTCGAATCCTGGGGCCCCTGGCCGAACAGTTGGTCGGCACGGTTCGCTTGCTGTTTCAACCGGCGGAGGAGACCGCCCAAGGGGCGGCCTGGATGGTGGCCGATGGGGCGATGCAGGGGGTGGATGCCCTGTTTGGCGTGCATGTCTTTCCCAGTCTTTCGGTCGGAACGATCGGGGTGCGTAGCGGCAGCCTGACCGCCGCCGCTGGGGAGCTGGAGGTGGAGGTCTTGGGTGAGGGTGGCCATGGTGCGCGGCCCCACCAGAGCACCGATGCCATCTGGATTGCGGCTCGGGTGGTGAGTGGCTTGCAGGAGGCGATCAGCCGCCGCTTGGACGCGTTGCACCCGGTGGTGGTCAGCTTCGGCCGGATTGAAGGGGGCAAGGCCTTCAACGTGATTGCCGATCACGTCCGGTTGCTTGGAACGGTCCGCTGCTTGGATTTGGAGTTGCATTCCCTGCTGCCGGGCTGGATTGAGGAGACCGTGCAGGCCATCTGCAAGGGCTATGGCGGGGAGGCCCGGGTGCGCTACCGCTGCATCTCCCCGCCGGTCCACAACGACCCCGAACTCACGCAGCTGTTGGCCGATGAGGCGGTGGAACTGCTGGGCCGGCCGCAAGTGGAGTGGCTCGAGCAGCCGTCCCTGGGTGCTGAGGACTTTGCGGAGCTGCAGCGCGACACCCCCAGCACGATGTTCCGTTTGGGTGTGGCTGGGCCGAAGGGCTGCACACCCCTGCACAGCAATACCTTTGCGGCCGATGAGGCCGCGGTCGGGGTGGGCGTTGAGGTGCTCAGCGCCAGCGTGCTGCGTTGGCTGGAGCGAGCAGGCTCATGATCCGTAATTTGCTGGCCTGCTCAACACTGTTGTTGGTGCTCATCGGCCTTGCGGGGGTGTTGCTGCGCCAGGGGCCGGATCGGCTGCAGGCCCTGCCGGCTCTTTTGATTGGTTTGGCCCTGTTGGCCCAGAGCACCTGGAGCTGGCGCCGGCGCCGCCGGGCGATCCTGCAGACCCTGCGGGACCAGCAGTAGAGGCAGAGTGTGCCGATGAACTTCGACGACCTGCGCGAGGCCATCGCCTCCGATAACCCCGGCAAGGCCCGTCCTGCCCTGGCCAGCCTGATCCAGGCCAGTGCCGAGGAGGCCGAGCCGCTGCTGCTGCTGGGTCTCGAGCAGAGCGACATGATCATGCGGCAACTGAGCTGCTCGGGCCTGGGGCACAAGCCCACGGCGTCGGGTTGGGAGCCTCTCGTTCGCACGCTGAAGCACGACCCTGAGGTGGCCGTGCGCGCCGAAGCGGCCAATGCGCTGGTGAGCCATGGGATTGATCGGGCCTGGCCGCTGCTGCTGGAGTCGTTCCAGTCCGAGAGCGAGTGGCTGATCCACTGCAGCATCCTCTCGGCTGTGGCGGAGCACCCAGAGATTGCCCCTGAGCAGTTGCTTGAGTTGGCGCGCCTGGCGGTGGCCGAGGCCGATGGCACGGTCCGGGTGGGCGGCACCGAAATCTTGGGCCGTCTTGTGCGGGAAGGCAGCAGCGAGGCCCGCGAGGTGCTGCAGGGCCTGCAGCAGGACAGTGATCACCGCGTGGTTGCGGCAGCCTTGAACGGGCTGCAGTCTCAGACTTGCTAGGTTTTGGGAGTCACTAGGGGTGCCTCCCATTGCGGGGGCTGAGATCACACCCTCCGAACCTGATCCGGGTCATGCCGGCGCAGGGAAGTGAGAAGAGACACTCAGGTTGCGCCCCCGCCCAACGCCATAGCGGTTATGCGTAGCGCCTGGATCGAAAAGCGCAAAGGTCAAGCCAATGTCTCCCAGATGCACTACGCCCGACAGGGGGTGGTGACTGAAGAGATGGCCTACGTGGCGAAGCGGGAGAACCTGCCCGAGTCGCTGGTCATGGAAGAGGTGGCCCGCGGCCGCATGATCATCCCGGCCAACATCAACCACTCCAACTTGGAGCCGATGGCGATCGGCATCGCCTCCAAGTGCAAGGTGAACGCCAACATCGGCGCCTCCCCCAATGCTTCCGATGCCTCTGAAGAGGTCAAGAAGTTGGAGCTGGCCGTGAAGTACGGCGCGGACACCGTGATGGATCTCTCCACCGGTGGCGTGAACCTCGATGAGGTGCGCACGGCAATCATCAATGCGTCCCCGGTGCCCATCGGCACGGTGCCCGTGTATCAGGCCCTCGAGAGCGTGCATGGCTCGATCGAGCGTCTCTCGGAAGATGACTTCCTGCACATCATTGAGAAGCACTGCCAGCAGGGCGTCGACTACCAGACGATCCACGCCGGTCTGCTGATTGAGCACCTGCCCAAGGTCAAGGGCCGCCTGACTGGGATCGTCAGCCGCGGCGGCGGGATCTTGGCCCAGTGGATGCTCTATCACCACAAGCAGAACCCCCTTTACACGCGCTTCGACGACATCTGCGAGATCTTCAAGCGCTACGACTGCACCTTCTCCTTGGGCGATTCTCTGCGTCCTGGTTGTCAGCACGACGCCTCTGACGCCGCTCAGCTGGCTGAGCTGAAGACTCTGGGCGAGCTGACCCGTCGCGCCTGGAAGCATGACGTTCAGGTGATGGTCGAAGGTCCTGGTCACGTGCCGTTGGACCAGATCGAGTTCAACGTCAAAAAGCAGATGGAGGAGTGCAACGAGGCACCCTTCTATGTGCTCGGTCCTCTGGTCACCGACATCGCCCCCGGTTACGACCACATCACCTCAGCGATCGGTGCGGCCATGGCCGGCTGGCATGGCACGGCGATGCTCTGCTACGTCACCCCCAAGGAGCACCTGGGTCTGCCCAATGCAGAGGACGTGCGTGAAGGCCTGATCGCTTACAAGATTGCAGCCCACGCCGCCGACATCGCCCGTCACCGCCCCGGTGCTCGTGATCGTGACGACGAGCTGAGCCGCGCCCGCTACGCCTTCGACTGGAACAAGCAGTTCGAACTTTCCTTGGATCCCGAACGGGCCCGTGAGTATCACGACGAAACCCTGCCGGCTGATATCTACAAGCAGGCTGAGTTCTGCTCGATGTGTGGACCCAAGCACTGCCCGATGCAGACCAAGATCACCGAAGAGGATCTAGAGGGGCTTGAGAGAGTCCTCGCCGAACAGCAGAGCAATAGCGAAGTCGCTGCTGTTTAATTCCACGCTTCTTGTTTGAGTTCAGGACCCGGGCGAAAGCCCGGGTTTTTTTATTGCTGATGCATCAGGTTGTGTGGACACAAAAAAGCCCCGCCATCGGCGGGGCTTTGAGTGGAATCAATGACTCTTGTCTAATCAGCCGAGGGCCTTGGCCTTGGCGACCACGTTCTCAACAGTGAAGCCGAACTTCTCCATCAGCAGGGGGCCGGGGGCAGAAGCACCGAAGCGGTCGATGGAGACAGTGTCGCCTTCGAAGCCGGTGTACTTGTGCCAGCCGAAGCTGCTGGAGGCCTCGACCACCAGGCGCTTGCGGCAGGCGGCGGGCAGCACGCTTTCGCGGTAGGCGGCGTCCTGCTCTTCGAACAGGTCTACGCAAGGCATGGAGACCACGCGGACGTTCTTGCCTTCGGAGCGCAGTTTGGCAGCGGCCTGGACGCAGAGGTCGAGCTCGGTGCCGGTGCCGATCAGGATCAGATCGGGGGTGCCGTTGCTGTCCTCAAGGATGTAGCCACCCTTGGCCACGTGGTCGGCGTTGGAGTTGGCCTGGTTGGCCATCGCCTGACGGCTGAGGAACAGGACGGTGGGGCGGTGACGGTTGGCCACGGCGACCTTGTAGGCACCGCTGGTTTCGTTGCCGTCGCCGGGGCGGATCACCAGCATGTTCGGGATCGAACGCAGGCTGGCCAGGGTCTCGATCGGCTGGTGGGTGGGGCCGTCTTCACCCAGACCGATGGAGTCGTGGGTCAGGACATAGATCACACCCAGTTCGCTCAGGGCGGACAGGCGCATGGCACCCACCATGTAGCCAGCGAAGACGCAGAAGGTGCCGCCGTAGGGAACCAAGCCGCTGCCGTGATAAGCGAGGCCATTGAGGATCGCGCCCATGGCGTGCTCGCGCACACCGAAGTGCAGGTAGCGGTTGCCCTCGGCACCCTTCTGGAAACCGGACTCACCCTTGATGTCGGTGAGGTTGGAGTGGGTCAGGTCAGCCGAACCACCGATCAGCTCGGGCAGGTTGGGGCCGATGGCATTCAGGCAGTTGTAGGAATGCATCCGGGTGGCCACGCCCTTGTCGTCAGGGGTGTAGCTGGGGAGGTTGGCATCCCAGCCCTGGGGCAGCTCACCACGCAGCTGACGCTCGAACTGAGCGGCTTCAGTGGGGTACTTGCTGCGGTAGTCAGCCAGGGTGGCGTTCCAGGCGGCCTCAGCGGCGGCGCCACGCTCGATGGCTTTGCGCCACTGGTCGTAGGACTCCTGGGGAACTTCGAATTCGCCGTAGTTCCAACCCAGGTTCTGGCGGGTTGCGGCAGCTTCATCAGCACCCAGAGCGGCGCCGTGAACACCGGCGGTGTTGGCCTTGTTGGGGGAGCCGTAGCCGATGGTGGTGGTCACCTTGATCATCGAGGGACGATCGGTGATGGCCTTGGCCTCTTCAATCGCCTTGGCGATCGCACCCAGGTCGGTGTTGCCGTCCTGAACGTGGATGGTGTGCCAGCCGTAGGCCTCGTAGCGCTTCAGCACATCCTCGGTGAAGGAAACGTTGGTGTTTCCGTCGATGGTGATGTGGTTGTCGTCGTAGAGGGCAATTAGTTTGCCCAGGCCCAGGTGACCGGCCAGGGACGCAGCTTCACCGCTGACGCCTTCTTGGTGGCAGCCGTCGCCCATGATCACGTAGGTGGTGTGATCAACGAGCGTGCAGTCGGGCTTGTTGAACTTGGCCGCCAGGTGTGCCTCGGCCATGGCCAGGCCGACAGCGTTGGCGATGCCCTGACCCAGGGGACCGGTGGTGACTTCGACGCCTGCGGTTTCGAAGGTCTCGGGGTGACCAGGGGTCTTGGAGCCCCACTGGCGGAATTGCTTGATGTCCTCGATCGTGACCGAGTCGTAGCCGCTCAGGTGCAGCAGCGCGTACAGCAGCATGCAGCCGTGGCCGGCCGAGAGCACAAAGCGGTCACGGTTGAACCACTTGGGGTTCTTGGGGTTGTGCTTGAGGAACTTGTCCCACAGGGTGTAGGCCATGGGAGCGCAACCCATGGGCAGTCCGGGGTGACCGGAGTTGCTCTTGTTGATCGCGTCGACGGCCAGGAAGCGGATGCTGTTGACGCAGAGCGTGTCGACAGAAGCGGGAGCGACGACCATGGGTTACGGGTAAGGGAAGGGTGTACGGGCGGGGGAGACCGCGGGCTAGGTGAACCGGCGGAACGCCAGGCAAACGTTGTGGCCGCCGAACCCAAAGGAATTCGAAAGCACCACGTTCAGTTTGTGTTCCCGGGCCTGATTGGGAACGACATCCAGATCACAGGCCGGATCCGGATTTTGGTAGTTGATCGTAGGCGGCACCACGTTGTGGCCAATCGCCAGGACCCCGGCAACGGCTTCAATGCCGCCGCTGCCGCCCAGCAGGTGACCGGTCATCGACTTGGTCGAGCTCACCGGAATCTGCTTGGCCCGATCCCCGAGCGCGGACTTGATCGCCGAGGACTCGTTGGAGTCATTGGCCGGGGTGCTGGTGCCGTGGGCGTTGACGTAGTCGACCGCATCGGCCTCGATGCGTGCGTCTTGAAGAGCCAGGCGCATGGCCTCAGCCCCGCCCACGCCACCGGGGGTGGGTGAGGTGATGTGGTGGGCATCACAGGTCATGCCGTAGCCAACCACCTCAGCGAGGATCTCGGCCCCGCGGGCCTGGGCGTGCTCGAGGCTCTCAAGAACCAGCACGCCTGCGCCCTCGCCGATCACAAAGCCATCACGCTCGGCATCGAAGGGCCGGCTGGCGGTTGCCGGATCGTCGTTGCGGAATGACAAAGCCTTGGCGCTGGCGAATCCAGCCACTCCCAACGGGGTGATGGCGGATTCGGCGCCACCGCAGACCATCGCGTCGGCTTGACCCAGCTGGATCAACCGGAAGGCATCACCGATGGCATTGGAGCCGGCGGCGCAGGCCGTAGCCACAGCACTGCTGGGGCCCTTGGCCCCAATGGCGATCGCTGTCAGGCCAGTGGCCATGTTTGGGATCATCATCGGAACGGTGAAAGGGCTCACCCGAGATGGACCCTTGTCTGCCAGCACGTGGGCCTGGGTCTCCATCATCAGAAGACCGCCCACGCCAGAACCGATCGCGGTTCCGATCCGATGGGCGTTGCTGTCGTCGATGGTCAGACCTGCATGGGCCACAGCCTGCTTGGCGGCTACCACCCCGAACTGGCAAAACCGATCCCAGCGCTTGCTTTCTTTGGGCTCGATGTAGGCGGAGGGATCGAAATCCTTCACCTCGGCCGCAAAGCGGCAGGCATGGGCAGACGCGTCAAACAAGGTGATCGGCGCCACCCCGTTACGACCGCTACTCAGTCCTTCCCAGTAGGAAGCGACGTCATTACCAATTGGTGTGACCGCGCCAAGGCCGGTGACGACGACGCGGCGGAGACCCTCCACCATCAATTCCTTCCTCAGGCCTGCTTGTCCAGGATGTATTTGACGGCGTCGCCAACGGTGGCGATGCCTTCAGCGGCTTCGTCGGGAATCTCGATATCGAAGGCCTCTTCCAGGGCCATCACGAGTTCAACGGTGTCGAGGGAGTCAGCGCCCAGATCGTTCTGGAAGTTGGATTCGGGCTTGACCTCGCCGGCATCAACGCTCAGCTGCTCAACAACGATCGAGCGGACTTTCTCGAAGATCGCTTCCTGGGACATGGCCGGAGTGTCGGACGCCGCATCCTACGGGTATGTGTGCCAGGCACCCCCCGTATGAACAAGGATGACGGCCAGGGAGGCCTGTGGCTTGGATGCTGATTGCCATGGGTACCTTGGGCGTCGCGTCCACAGACGACATGTCCCACGCCGTCAAGATTTACGACACCTGCATCGGCTGCACCCAGTGCGTTCGGGCATGTCCTCTCGATGTTCTCGAGATGGTGCCCTGGGATGGCTGCAAGGCCGGCCAGATCGCCTCGTCTCCCCGCACCGAAGATTGCGTCGGTTGCAAGCGCTGTGAGACCGCTTGCCCCACCGACTTCCTCTCCATTCGCGTCTACCTCGGCGACGAAACCACCCGCTCCATGGGCCTGGCTTACTGAGCCCAGCTCCCATAAGCTCAAGCCCGGCCCAGCCGGGCTTTTTTATTGGTTCCAGGCGCTATGTGCGGCATCGTTGCGGTGATTGGTTCGCGCGAGGCGGCACCGCTCCTCTTGGAGGGTCTGCGTCAGCTCGAATACCGGGGCTATGACTCCGCGGGAATCGCCACGGTGGCCGATGAGTCCGGCTTGGCCTGTCTGCGCGCTGAAGGCAAGCTCGCCAACCTCACGGCTCGTTTTGAGGCGCAGGGGGCCCAGGGGCAGTGCGGTATTGGCCACACCCGTTGGGCGACCCACGGCAAGCCGGAAGAACGCAATGCCCACCCCCACCTCGATGGTCCCCGTCGTCTGGCCGTGGTGCAGAACGGGATCATCGAGAACTACAGAAGCCTGCGTGAGGAGCTCCAGGCCAAGGGTGTGGTCTTCCGCTCGGACACGGACACGGAGGTCATTCCCCATCTGCTGAGCCAAGAGCTCGATCGGTTGGAGGCCCTGGGCCACGCAGCCTCTCCCCAGCTCCTGCTTGAGGTCGTGCAAGCGGTTTTGCCGCGGCTGCATGGGGCCTATGCCTTGGCCGTGGTTTGGGCTGCGCTCCCGGGTGCCCTGGTGGTGGCCCGCAAAGCAGCGCCTTTGCTGATTGGCCTGGGGGAAGGGGAATTCCTCTGTGCCAGTGACACCCCGGCTCTGGCTGGCTTTACGCGCACGATCCTGCCGATGGAAGACGGGGAGGTGGCGCTGCTCACCCCCCTGGGAATCGAGCTGTATGACGAGGCAGGAGCGCGGGTGCAGCGGGCCCCCACCCTCCTGAGCGGCACGGATCACGTGGCGGATAAGCGCAGCTTCCGTCACTTCATGCTGAAGGAAATCCACGAGCAGCCCGAAACAGCCGCTCTCTGGGTGGCACGCCATCTGCCAGAGACCAGTGGATGTGTGGCCTTGCCCCTCGATGAGAGCGTGTTTGAAGGGGTGGAGCGCATCCAAATCCTCGCCTGCGGCACGAGCCGTCACGCAGCGCTAGTGGGGGCTTACTTGCTAGAGCAGCTGGCTGGTATTCCCACAACCGTTCACTACGCCAGCGAATTCCGTTATGCCCCGCCGCCGCTGAGCTCGAACACGCTCACAATCGGGGTGACTCAGTCGGGTGAAACGGCAGATACCTTGGCGGCCCTGGCGATGGAGCAGGCTCGCCGCCTAGCCGTGCCGGATTCCTCCTTTTCCCCGAGACTCTTAGGTATCACTAACCGCCCGGAAAGTTCCCTTGGTCGCCTGGTGCATCACATCCTTGATATAGGTGCTGGCATTGAAGTGGGCGTGGCGGCCACCAAGACCTTCCTTGGACAATTGCTGGCGTTCTATGCGCTGTCGATCGCCTTCGCCGAACGCCGCGCCGGGGCCGTGGGGGTGCTGGGGACAGAGCAGCTTCAGGCTCTGATCGCTGGTTTGCGGCAACTTCCCGAACAGTTGAGAAACCTGGTGGATGACCATGACAGCCGTTGCGAGCAGCTGGCCCATCTGTTCGCCGACACCCAGGATGTGATTTTCCTGGGTCGTGGAATCAACTATCCGATTGCCCTGGAAGGAGCCCTGAAACTCAAGGAGATCAGCTACATCCACGCGGAGGGATACCCTGCCGGTGAGATGAAGCACGGGCCGATTGCGCTCCTGGATGCACGGGTGCCGGTGGTCTCGATTGCCGTTCCAGGCACGGTGTTCGATAAGGTGCTGAGCAACGCTCAGGAGGCCAAGGCTCGCGATGCCCAGCTTCTCGGGGTCGCGCCTGAAGGTCCTGATGCCGATCTCTTTGACACGCTGCTGCCGGTACCAGTGGTGGATGAGCTGCTCAGCCCTCTGCTGACAGTGGTCCCGATGCAGCTGCTTAGTTATCACATCGCGGCTCACCGGGGGCTGGATGTGGACCAGCCCCGCAATTTGGCCAAGAGCGTTACTGTGGAGTAGCCGAGAGAAGGGGTATTAGTTGATATCATTATCGAATGATTCGCCTTTCTTTCTGCTTTAATAGTTGCGAATCTGGCCATGAATCATTCAATCACGGGTTAATCGCTCACGCGTGGTTTTGTTCACTGCCTTCACCTTTGCTTGTCTAGTCTCGTCCCACTGCGTTGTGTTCGACGCAATGGTGAGCATTTGTCTTGCTGCTAGTGCCTATGCAATCTCAAGTGCTCTTCCACAGCGTTGGCGAGGAATCTCGTCGTGGCGGATGGATTGCCGTCAGGTCGTATGCATGTTTGTCATAATCCTCTGGCCGTCGTGGATAGTGAGTGATTCACGGATGATTATGGCGCCTTGATTTGACAAGACCGTTTATGGACCAGTAGCTTAAGGAAAGCTTTTTGGCAGGGGTTTTGCTTGGTCTCGCCTCGGGTCTCAAACACATCTAGAGCAACTGTGGCCCGCAACTCTTCTTTTGTGCATCCTCTTTGGCGACATCGAGAGTTGATTTATCGCTTAGCAGAGCGAGATGTTTTAGGTCGCTACAGAGGATCTCTTGTTGGTTGGCTTTGGACCTTCATGCATCCGTTGGCGATGCTGGCGATCTATACCTTTGTGTTTTCACAAGTCTTCAAGGCCAGGTGGAGCTCAGCTGGGGCACCGCAGGGACCACTTGAGTTTGCGATCAACCTATTCGCAGGCCTCATCGTCTTTAATCTTGCCTCAGAGTGCATTACGCGTTCGCCACTGCTAATCCCGGCCAATCCAAATTTCGTTAAGAAGATCATCTTTCCGTTGGAGATCCTATCAGCTGTTAACCTTGCCAGTTCATTAGTGCATGCATTGACAAGCCTTTTTGTTCTAATGATATTTGAGATCTTGGCCTATGGCTCTGTGCAGCTCACTGTGCTTTGGCTGCCAGTTGTATGGCTGCCACTGATTCTGTTGTCGCTCTCAGTTTCCTGGATCTTGTCTGCGATCGGGGTATATTTTAGAGACCTTGGCCAGTTGTCTGGGGTCTTTATGAGTGCGCTGCTATTCTTAAGTCCGATCTTTTTCCCTTTATCCGCTCTACCCGCGAGGTGGCAGCCTTTTCTTGCTTTAAACCCCCTTTCGTTTCTTATCGAGCAAACAAGGGTCGTTGTTGTATCGGGACATGCTCCTAGTTTTCGGATGTTGCTCTTGGTAGTTCTCATGACTGGCCTGGCGGCAGAGCTTTCTTATCGGTTTTTTATGCGTATGAAGCCTGGTTTTGCCGATGTCATCTGAGATGTCAAGATCTGATCAGCAAGGAGAGCCGATCATCCGTTTGCTCAATCTTGGCAAGCGTTACAAAATCTACGAGAAGCCCAGAGATCGCATTAAGCAGATACTTTGGAGTAATCGGCGTCAATACTATCAAGAGTTTTGGGCGCTTAGAAATCTCACTCTTGACATTTACCCTGGTGAGCAGCTTGCTGTTATTGGCAGGAATGGGAGTGGAAAGAGTACACTGTTGCAGATGATATGTGGAACCCTCTCGCCAAGCGAAGGCACTGTGCAGTGCAATGGTCGCATCGCTGCATTGCTTGAATTGGGAAGTGGTTTTAATCCTGAGTTTACTGGGGTAGAGAATATCTATCTCAATGCGGCTCTGCTCGGCTTGAGTCGAGAATCCGTTGATGCCAAGCTAGAGGATATCTTGGCCTTTGCGGACATTGGAGACTTTGTCTATCAGCCAGTGAAGTCCTTCTCCAGCGGAATGCAAGTTAGACTTGCTTTTGCAGTGATTGCGCACGTTGATGCCGATATACTAGTGTGTGACGAAGCACTGTCTGTTGGCGACGCTGTCTTTACGCAACGCTGTATGCGATTCATTCGCAACTTTAGGGATTCGGGCACATTGCTATTTGTCAGTCATGACAAGGCATCGGTGTCTTCCTTAACTCAAACCTGTTTGTGGATTCATCAGGGTTCCGTTCAGTTCTATGGCCCTACAAAGCAGGGTTTGTATCAATATGACACCTTCTGTCAGCAGGCCTCAGGGATCATGCAAGAGCCTGCAGTTGCGTCAGCAGTCGAAGAGTTAGATCACCTGTCGCCCTGGTCAGCTTCTCCAGACGCCCACACCGACGGTGCTGCGACGATAACCAATGTTCAACTGATTGATTCTGATAGTCGTCCATGCCATGACTTGATCTCTGGCTCTCCAATCCGTTTGGTTGTCACGGCCCTTCTCCATACCAAACTCGATCATCCTTTTATTGGCTATCAAGTTTTAAATTCTCGTGGTCTGGTCATTTTTGGAGACAACACGATTGTTGGCGGCCAGTCTCAGCAATACTCAGCCGCTTGTGGAGATCAATTGATGGCGACCTTTGTGATTGACTGGCCTGCTTTGGCGGCTGGTGATTACAGCATCACCGTTGCTCTTTCCTCGGGTTCTCAGGCTTCGCATTGCAATCACCACTGGATTAACAGTGCGATTCACTTTCAACAGCAGCACACTTCAAACGTGAAAGCTGGGATATTCTCTCCATGTAACTTAGGGATCAGCCTAGACGTCCTTCCTCAGGAGACCGGGCAGGCATGAAATCAACAGACTATTCAGACTTTGAAGAAGCGTTTCGTGGCAGTCGAGATCAGATCGTTGGTCGGCTGAGTGGTTACAACGGGATTTTACAAACGTGGCCACATACTCACGGCAGGAAAGCTTTGGACTTGGGCTGCGGTCGTGGTGAGTGGCTTCAACTTCTAGAACAGCATTCTTATAAAGCAGTTGGAGTCGATGCCAATCCAGATTTTGTTGAGCAGTGCCGCATGCTTGGCTTCGATGTAACTTGTAGCGACGTTTTTACGTACCTTGCGAGTCTCCCGGATCAAAGTCTCAATCTGATATCAGCATTCCACCTTATTGAACACTTAACAACTTCTCAGCTTCGCATCTTGCTTGAGCATGCGCGGAGGCTGCTTCTGCCAACCGGCCTCTTGATTTTGGAGACTCCCAGTATTGACAATCTCTTAGTTGCTAGTAAGTCTTTCTACCTCGATCCAACTCATATCACTCCGATTCATCCTGATTCCCTTGGTTTTACCCTCCAAGCTCTTGGCTTTGCTTGGCGTCAATCCATCTATCTCAATGGAGGACCGGAGCAGGGAACAGCACACCATCGACTTGTCCGGGTTTTGAATGGTGTTGCCCAGGATGTGTGTGTAATTGCGAGCCCAACTCTGCCCTGCTCGAACTTTCTTCAAGCGTCGACGTGGAGAACTAAGCTTCATCTTGCACCCACATTATTAGAATCACTATACCAATACCAGCAGGCTCATGATAGTTTGATTGCTGGACTTGAGTTAAAACTCGATAACCATGACCAACAGCTCGGCAAGCTAGCGCATGATCTTTCATGGCTCTTAAAAGTTGCCTCAAAGCTTCGCCGGCTAGGCCGTAAACTCTCTAAAAGACTCGTTCAGCCGCATTTACTTCTTATTGATATTGCTCACCGCTCTGGGTTGACAAGCCGAAAAAATCGCAAACTTCTCTCGAGGGTGCTAAGCATTCTTGGTTTGTATTATCCGCTTCTTGCTCTCTATGAGCGTCAGGAGCGTAAGCCTGGTTTCGTCATGCCACCACCCCTCTATGCTCAATTGCAGCCCCGCGTGCATCAGATCGTTTTAGATCTTAGGTCGCCTAGTGCTCTGCGCCGACTTTCAAGACATGAGAATTTTAATTGATCTCCAGGCTTGCCAAAGTGGTGGAAGTCGGTTCCGTGGCATTGGTCGTTATTCGTTATCCCTGATCAAGGCGATGCTTGATGAAGGTCCAGAGCATGAATATATCTTGTTTGCCAATGCCAATCTCTATGATCTGAGATCAGTCTTTTCAGCGTATTGCAGTGATTCAAATCGGCGTGTTCACTATTGTCAATGGTATGCGCCTTCTCCCTCGTCAGCTCGATGGCCAGAGAATCATCACCGTCGTCATATCGCAGTAGCGATTCGGGAGTACGCAATCCGACGCTGCTCTCCAGATTGGGTGCTCATTACAAGCCTTTTCGAAGGCTATGGCGATGATTGTGTTCACTCAGTTGATCGTGCGGCTGGCGCATGTCCTACAGCTGTGATTCACTATGATCTAATCCCGCTTATTCAAGCGGATACCTATCTCAAGCCTCAGCCAGGATATGCATCATTCTATTATTCACTTCTTGAAGAGCTTAAACAAGCCAGTCTTCTGCTGGCTATTTCTAACTATGCAGCACAAGAGGCCTCGGAGTCGCTCGGCCTAGCCCAAGAGCGTCTTAGAGTTATTTCGTCAGCATGTGACACCAAGCTCTTCTCGCCTGAAGAGTCTGATGCTTGCCTTAGCCCATTACTGCAGGAGCTACCTAAGAGTGGTTTTATTCTCTACTCCGGTGCAGGCGATCCACGAAAGAACCTCAAACGATTAGTTCAAGCTTTTGCCAAGCTTTCGGATCAGACTCAGTCATTCCATCCTTTGCTTCTTGTCGGCAAGCTTTGTGATGAAGAAGTTTCTGACATTCATCGTTTAGTTGCAAGTCTACGACTCAATCCAAAGCACGTTATTTTGGCTGGTTATGTCGATGACTTGGTGCTGGCTACTCTCTATCGACGCGCCTCTGTGTTTGTCTTGCCTTCGCTCCATGAGGGCTTTGGCCTCCCTGCCTTAGAGGCGATGAGTTGTGGCGGAATTGTCATTGGCTCAAACTGCACCAGCATTCCGGAGGTGATTGGGGATGAAGAGGCATTATTTGATCCTTACGATGTTGATTCAATCGCATCGGTCTTGATGCGCGCACTCACGGACTCTGACTTTCAATCAAGGTTGCGCAACAACGCACCGCGTCGAGCCGCTCTCTTTTCATGGTCAGCAACGGCTCGTGAAGCTCTCAAGGCGCTCGAGGATTGTCGACTTCATGACTTTCCAACGAACCTCACCTCTGCCTCTGACTGGTCACAAATCACTCAGGAGCGCGAACAGGACTACCGGGCGCTTTGCTGCCAAGTCCTTCAGCTATCGCGGTCCAAGCGTACTTTTTTTGGCAACGCTCACTACCGATAGCCTCCGCTGAAGCGATTGCATTTGCTGAATATCAAACGGAACATCTGCAGCGCTCTTTAAAGGTGTCCTCGCCACTTTCGTGGCGAATTGAGGGACCTTTTGACACCTCCTATAGCCTTGCCATTCTCAATCGAGAACTTGCCAAGGCCTTGGATCAACGCGGCCAGGATGTTGCACTCTTCGCAACTGAAGGACCTGGGGACTATGCTCCAGACCCACAATTCCTCAAGGATAATCCTGATCTCGCGCGCCTCTGGCAGCATTCCTCTGCGCTTTCAGCTGAGAAGGCACTGATTACCAGCCGAAACCTCTTTCCTCCCCGTGTTGCTGATCTCTCCAGTCGACTCAATACTCTCCACGCCTATGGCTGGGAGGAATCAGGTTTTCCCAGCACTTGGGTTCATCAGTTCAATGCTCAACTGCAGGGTATAACAGTGATGTCTGAGCATGTCCGTAAAGTGCTGATTGATAATGGTGTTGCGATACCTCTTGAAACCTGTGGCCTTGGAACTGAGCACCTTCTGGCCGTCGAGGCTGAGCCATTCGAGCTGCCTCACCTCAGGAGTTACTGTTTTCTCCATGTGTCTTCTTGCTTTCCCCGTAAGGGAGTTAAGGAGCTCTTAGAGGCCTATCGCTTGGCTTTTACGGGCAATGACGAGGTCACTTTGATCATTAAAACGTTTCCCAACCCTCATCACAGCATCTCCTCACTTGTTGACGACTTCCGCAACTCTTGCGAGCAACCGCCACATGTTGTTGTCCTGCAGGACGACCTAACATCGTCTCAGCTTCGTTATTTGTATTCCAAGTGCCACGCTCTTGTTGCACCGAGCAAGGCTGAGGGATTTGGTCTCCCCTTGGCTGAGGCAATGCGTTTTGGCCTGCCAGTTATCTGCACGGCATGGGGGGGGCAGCTTGACTTTTGTACTCAAGAGACGGCATTTCTAGTCGATTATGCCTTTGAGTGGGCCGAGTCACATTTTGAGCAGTGGTGTTCTGTTTGGGCCAAACCAGATGTGGCTCACCTGGCTGCGGTCATGATGCGCGTCTACCGCTCTTCACAGTCAGATCTTGCTGCCAAAATCTCAGCAGCCCAGCATCTCCTTCATCACTCTTTTTCTTGGCCACGGACTGCAGAGAGACTTGAAGGTGCTGCGCTGAAATTCCTTAGTGACTCATCGATGCCCGTGCCTCGTTTCGGCTGGGTCACAACATGGAATGTTCCTTGCGGTATTTCCAGTTACTCCAAGCATCTTATCGATTCGATCGACCCAGATTTACCCATCTTTGCCAACCATGTAGCTACAACTCTTCAGACTGATCAGTCTTCGGTATCACGCTGCTGGACCGCAGGCGTAGACAATCTAGATGACCTTCTTCATTCCATTGAACGTTCCAACCTTAATGGAGTAGTCATTCAGTTTAACTACGGATTCTTTGTCTTTTCTCGATTCTTGTCCCTTCTCCTCGAGCTGCGACGGAGAAACTTGTGCATCATTGTCGTTTTGCACAGCACTCAGGATCCAGTGGACCAACCAGACCGTCGTTTGTCACTGCTCTTGCCTGGATTGCGTTGCTGTGATCGCCTACTCGTTCACAGCCCTGATGACCTCAATCGTCTCAAAGCTCTTGGCCTCGTCAACAACGTAGCTCTCTTCCCACATGGCTTACCCTCGTCACCGTCAGCGCCTCGTTTCCATCGTCGTCTGCTGAGTCGAGCGCGCCGACATCTGTTCCACCGTTATCATTTGGCAAGCTACGGATTCTGCTTGCCGCATAAAGGGCTTATAGAGCTAGTCAAAGCCATTCATATTATGCGGCAAAGCGGTATTTCTGTGCATCTCGATCTTTTCAATTCTGAATATCCAAACCTTCAATCAGCAGCTCTAGCAGCCGAAATTGCCACGTTGATCCAAAGTCTAGACTTGTCACGGCATGTTGTGTTGCATCAATCCTATAGCTCTGATCTGGAGAGCTTGGCAAACCTTGCTGCGGTTGATTTAATTGTTTTCCCCTATCAGCAAACCCAGGAATCATCGAGTGCTGCTGTTCGTCACGGCCTCTCTGCTGGTCCACCTGTCTGCACTACACCGTTAGCCATTTTCGGCGATGTCGCTCGGGTGACTCATCGTCTTGATGGCACGAGTGTTGACCAGATCGCCACTGGGCTAACACGCCTCTTGCAGCAGCTTCGTCACCCTGATGATACTTTCTCTGAGATCCAGCGAAATGCTCAGGTATGGCGCGTGCAGCACCAATTTCCTTTGATTGGACGCCGTCTATACGGGATCATGCAAGCACTGCTTTATCAACTAGGCTCTAACCACCTCGCATAGGTGCGTATTCCCGAACAAAATATTCTGCCGCACCTGCTATAAAGATGTGAACGCTTAGAGCTCGTGTCCCTTTCTCAATGGCCTCCTGAGATTCTTATTGATCTGCATCGTCACAATCTCCTGCAAGAGTTGATTGTCAGAACAGTGAGAGCCCAAGCTGTAGGTTCTGTTGATCTGACAGCCGAAGAAATAGAAGCTGTGCGACAGGCCCGTGCAAAGCAACTCCGACTTGACTCTGTTGAGGCACTCGACGCATTTTTCATGTCTCGTGGCCTTGCTGTTGAAGACGCACTTTGGCAAATGTTGATGCCGTTACGTGTTCGCAAGTACGCTCATGCCACTTACGGACCAAAGGCTGAGGCACGCTTCTTGGATCGTAAGTCGGACCTTGATCAGGTGGTTTACAGCCTTCTCCGTGTTAAGGATGCTGGCTTGGCCAATGAGCTCTACCTGCGCCTCTCCGGACGTGAGGCCACCTTTGCCGACCTCGCATCCGATTTTTCAGAAGGCCACGAGAAAAAGACATGCGGTATCGTTGGTCCAGCTCCTCTTGCAAAATCTCACCCGCACCTACGCGATCAACTTCGATCTGCCGATGTCGGCGTCGTCAATCCACCCATCGCAGTCGAGGACTGGTTTTTGATCGTTCGTTTAGAATCTACTATTCCCGCCATTCTGGACGATTCCATGCGTCAGCTGATGGAGCATGAGCTCTTCGAGGCCGACGTCCAGCAGCAAGCTGCAGAGCTGCTGGGCCAGCTGACCCCCAAGCTCTCGACCCCTTCCTCTGAGCTCTGATGTCCGAGGCAAGCTTTGAAATTCTTCGGCATGTCGAGCCTTTCCACCTGCTCAGCGATGAGCAGCGTACTTTGCTTGAGAAAGGTGCGAGTGTCCTTAAGTATAAGGTTGGACAGCTCATATCCGATAGCGGAGTTCTATCTAATCAGGTCGTCCTCATCCTTCAGGGTCGAGCGCGACTTGTTTTTACGGTCTCAGGTCTTCCGCAAACTCTAGGCAACCTCGAGCCCGGCGCTTTGGTCGGACTGGCTTCTTTGCTTCGGGGTCATCCCTGCGAAACGGTTTCTGCTTCGTCGGAACTTATCGCCCTCTCCATCAGTGATGAACTATTCCTGAGCATTTATCAGGAATCCGCGAAGCTGGCGTCCTGGTGTAGTAATCGGCTTTTCCCTGCAGAACTTGCTGCCCTAACGGAGTGCCTGTTTGAGAAGTCACAGCGCAGTGACTTGGCCTTCGTCGGTTGTTTTAAAGCGATTCGAGAGCAGGCTCAACCAGCAGCATCTCTACAAAGTGTCGGCTCACTTGATCGAAGTACCTTCGTCGCTAGTGTTAATTCTAGCGATCTAGCGATCGGTACCATTTTACAAGCTGGTCAATCTGCTCCAGAGCGCAGAGGGCCTATCCCGATCCGATTAATCAGTCTGCCCAACTCGCTGGCTAATTCTATTCTTCAGCTCCCCGCATCCTCCTCCTCCACAACTTTCGATTCGACCGAGCCCCAGCCAGAGCCGCTTGCAGCTCCGATCACGACACTGGCTGCTAACGCTGTACCCTCGTCTTATCTAACACCCACCCGCCTTGATGTGGGTCAATCTGGGTTGCCTAGAGACTCTGACTTGGTTCGTGGCGAAGGTCTCATTGCCGAAGGCATGGCATGTTTCCAGATGCTCTGTTCAGATCTTGGCGTTCCCTTTCGTCGCGATGCGGTTGAGAAGATCCTCCGTGATGTGCAGCGTCGTGGCACTCAGCCAGACCTTCAACTTTATGGGGGGCTGGCTGGAATGCTTGGCTTGCACGTCAGTGGTGTCTTAATTAAACCTGAGTTAGCCCCTCGTTTGCCAGTCCCTGCGATCCTTCCGTGGCACGATGGCTTCGCTCTACTTCGACGCAGCGGGGCTGATGGACTTTTGCTCGCATCACCACGTGAGGGCTGGGTCACTGTCACGATGGAAGAAATCCGACAGCTTTATCCGGAAGGTATTCCCGTTCTTCAACTTGAGAAGACTAATAGTACTCCCGAACAGCGTTTCGGATTTAGCTGGTTTTTGCCTGCATTAAGAAAGTACAGATCTGCTTTTCTTCAAGTTCTGTTTGCTTCGTTTGTTGTACAGCTTTTTAGTCTTGCCAACCCCCTACTGATCCAAGTCATTATTGACAAGGTCATTACTCAACGTAGTCTCGATACGCTTCAAGTGCTCGGATTTGCTCTTGTTGTCGTTACCATACTTGAATCTGTGCTTGGCGGACTTCGAACTTTCCTTCTGACAGAGACTACAAACCGCATCGATACACGCTTAGGTGCTGAAGTTATTGATCATCTCCTTAGGTTGCCACTTCTATATTTCGATAAACGTCCCGTTGGCGAGTTAGGTAGCCGCGTCTCTGAACTTGAGAAAATTCGCAACTTCCTGACTGGACAAGGCCTAACAACACTGCTGGATGCATGTTTTTCGGTAATCTATATCGTAGTGATGGTTTCCTACAGCTGGCTTCTCACCCTTGTAGCCCTTGCAGTACTTCCGATTCAGGTGTTATTAATTCTCATTGGTACTCCTTTGTTTAGGCGTCAAACGCGTGATGTGACTCAAGAAAACGCGCGTACACAAAGTCATCTCGTTGAAGTGTTAACTGGCATCCAGACCGTTAAGGCCCAAAATGTCGAAATGGTAAGTCGCTGGAAGTGGCAAGAACGATATACAGGCTACATCTCCCGGGCCTTTGAGAAGACTTTAACAGCAACTGCCCTTAATCAAACAACGAATGTTCTTCAAAAGCTTTCTCAGCTTTTGGTTCTTTGGGTGGGTGCAGCTCTTGTCTTGCAATCTCAAATCAGCCTCGGACAACTCATCGCCTTCCGAATTATCTCTGGCTATGTAACTCAACCTCTTTTGCGATTGAGCAGTATTTGGCAAAGTCTGCAGGAGATACGCATTTCTTTTGAGCG